>NZ_JBACFR010000110.1:0-11318 GCF_056262345.1 Homoserinimonas sp. | reverse complement strand
CGGCGGCATGATGTCGTAGAAGAACCCGTTGTAGTGATCAGGCCCGATGTTGATCACGAGATCGGGGTCGTACTCCTTAACGAAGGAGCGGGCCGCCTCGAACGCGGCCTCAACCTCAGCCTTGACGTCCGCAGGCGGGTCAACGAACTCCAGCAGAGGGCTGTGCGACATGGTCACGAGTGCGAGGGTCATGCTGCTGCGGCCTCCTGGTCGGCGCTCGGGTCCTTGACCTGCGGGTCATCCTTGCCGAGCAAGAAGTTCAGGTGCAAACGGTTGAAGGTCTCGGTGTCTTCGTACTGCGGCCAGTGACCGCACTCCTCCATCACCGCGAGCTTGCCACCGGGGATGAGGGAGGCGATGCGGCGCCCCTCATCGACGGGACCCGACGGGTCCTTCGTGGTCCAGAGCACCATTGCGGGCACCGTGATCGACCGCAGGTCATCATCCGAAATCATGTTGCGCTTGCGGGTCTCAAGGTCTTGAAGCGCCATGTTCATCGTGCACGCCATCTTCCAGTCCGCCTGCTGGAAGATAGCCTGGCGGGTCTTGATGAGATCATCGGTCACCATGGTCGGGTCGGCCATGAGCCACTCGAGGCGAGCCTTAACGCGCTCCCACGACGGGTCGTTGGCAGCATCCATCGACAGCGTGAGGAGGCGCTCCATAACGACGGGGTTGGCCATCGTGCCACCCATCGTGTTGAGAACAACCCGCTCGACGCGCTCGGGATAGAGCTGCGCGATCTTGGCTGCCACCCAGCCGCCGAGGGATTCGCCGCTGAAGTACGCCTTCTCGACCCCGATGGCATCCATGAAGGCGAGCACCTGGTCGATGTAGTGCTTGATCTCCAGCGGATGCTCCGGCTTGGAGGAATAGCCGTGACCGATGAAGTCGATGGCCCAGCAGGAGAAGTGCTCTGAGTGCGACCGCAGGTTGCGGGAATACGCCTCGGCGTGGCCCGTGATGCCGTGAAGCATGAGCAACGCTGGCTTGGACGTGTCGCCGGCGTGCAGGTAGCGGGTGGAATAGCCGCCGGCCTCGATATAGCCCTGGCTGAATTCGACCTGGGCCAGATCGGACCAGACACTCGTGAATGGGCGTTCGGTCATCGGTGTGCTCCTTTTGTAGCTGTTCGTGCTGTGTAAGAGGGATTCGCCGGAAGTCGTCTACTGAACGACGACTCCGCCGTCGACCATGAGGAGTTGACCCGTCATGTAGTCGGAGTCGGTGCTGGCAAGAAAGACGGCGGTGGGGGCGATGTCGTCGGGGGTGCCGATTCGCCCGAGCAGGATTTGTGATTCGTAGGCGTCGAGGGAGCGTTCGCTGGCGGCATCGACCTCGGCACCGGCGTCATCCCGCTCGACCTTCGACCACAGATCGGTGTCGATGATTCCTGGTCCGATCGCGTTGACCGTGATTCCGTGCTGGCCGAGCGCCCTGGCCGCCGACTGCGTCACAGAAAGGGTCGCGGCCTTGCTGGCGGCATACGCTGCGAAGTCGGCACTGGCCTGGCGCGACGAGGTCGAGCAGGTGTTGATGACCTTGCCACCGCCTCGGGGAATGAACCGGCGCGCGGCCTCCTGCGTGCAGAAAAGGGTTCCCTTGCCGTTGACGGTGTGCATGAGCTTCCACTGTGCCTCGGTGATCTCGAGAAACGGCTGGCGGATGCATACACCGGCGTTGTTGAAGAGAACCGAGACCTCGCCGAGTTCGGCCTCGGCCGTGTCGAACATCGCGCGCACCGAGTCGGTGTCGACCACGTCGACCTGCACCGCGATCGCCCTGGCGCCCGCGTCCCGCAGTTCTGCAGCAACAGCTTCTGCGGCGGCGAGGTCAAGGTCGGCTACCGCGATGGCTGCCCCCGCTGCGGCGAGGTGGCGGGCAAACGCCGCGCCGATGCCCCCTCCGGCACCCGTGACGATGATGTTCTTCGTGGCAAGCCGGTCAGACGCTGTGGGTGTAGTCATGCTGTTCCTTCGGTCTGGATGCTGGGGGCCGCAGAGGGAGAACCGGTGCGGGGCGGACTGGTGCGAGACATGAGCGCGGCGAACCCAGCCCTCAGCCACGGCCGCGGCAGCCGCGATCCGATGGCAAACCCCGTGCGCCATATCGCCCCGGGGACCACGAGCGGAGTGTTGCGGTCAAACCCATTGACAGCGGCGATGGCGACCTGTTCTGGCGTGAGCCACAGGCGCTCGGGGATGCCGTCGGTCGCAACTCCCGATCGGCTGTGAAACTCGCTGCGCACGAAACCGGGCGCGACCACAGTGCTGTGCACACCGGTCGAGCGAAGCAGGGTGTTGAGGCCCTCGCCGAATGCGACCGCCCACGCTTTTGAGGCGGAATAGGTGATCGCGGGCGTGCCGGGGGTGAAGGCCGCGATGGAGGCAACCGTGAGGAGCCCGCCGCGTCCGCGACGAATCATCGCGGGCAGGGCGGCGTGGCTCAGCCGCATCACGGCGTCGACATTGAGACTCGTGAGCCTGCGTGAGGTGTCGATGTCGTTGCCGAGAAAACCGCCGGGAGGAAGGCCGATTCCCGCGTTGTTGACGAGTATGTCGACGACGGAATCAGCATCCTGCAGCCGCGACATCACCGCGGCAATGCCCGCGTCATCGAGCAGGTCGGCGGCAAGCGGCTCGACGGTAACGCCGGAGTGGTTCGCGAGGCGGGCAGCGACGGTGTCGAGGCGATCCTTGTCGCGAGCCACGATCACCAGGTCGGTGCCGCGCAGGGCAAGCTCGGCGGCAATCGCTAGCCCGATTCCCGAGGTTGCGCCGGTAACGAGCGCCCTCATATTTTTGCTCCCGGTTCGGTCGTGCGTGACCCGGCGACGCGAGAAAGCTTGGTGCGCGCATCCGCCAGGAATGCGTCGATTCCGGATGCGGCGATGGCGCGCGGGTTCGGAGCCTCAAGCGCCACGATCACGTCACTCGGAAGCGCCGACATGAGCCCCGTCAGGTCGAGAGATCCGTCCCCCGGCAGCAGGCGGCCCGTGCGAGCCTCCCACTGCAGAGGGCTGATGTCGGTTCGCTGACCGCGGGGCGCGACAGCATCCGCAGGAACCTCGCTGGGCGGTGCCCCGGCATCGCATAGTTGAACGAGCGGCAGACGAAATGCGTCGGCATCGGTCACTGTGGCCGGCATGCCGCCCGACCGCGCGAAATGCAGGCTGTCGATGAGAACGCCTCCGGTGGGGGTCTGCTCCGCAATTGCGAGCGCCGCCTCGACAGTGTTCACGGGCCTGTACGCCATCGGCTCGAGAAGCGGACGGATGCCGTAGCTGCGGCACAGCGTCTCAAGCTGGCCGAAACGGTCGCCCATCCGGGCAGAGTCCTCGTCCATTCCGACGCAATAGAGAAACTCGGCGCCCAGGTGCGCGCCTATCTCCAGATCGCGTTCGATCGCGGCAATCTCGACTCGTTCGTCGAGAAACAGCACCTCGACCTGAGTGACGCCCAGGCCCGTGCTGTCGAGAAGGTCGAGCGCATGCCGCATCATGGCGGAATCCGGGGCCATCGGCCACGGCAACTCCGTTTCATCCATGGGGCGGATGCGGATGCCAACGTCGCTGAAGCCGGCATGGGCTGCGGCCGTGATCAGCTCAGTGGGTGACAGGTCGAGGGCCGTGAGGTGGTCGAGCGCGAGACGGGCGGTCATTCGAGCACCACCCCCACGAGCTTGATCCACGTCTTGCCCACAGCATGCGGGGCAGAAGAGAAGGCTGCGGCGCCGTTGTCGAAGGAGAACGCCCGTCCGAGAACCCGTTCAGGACGCACAACCCCTCCGGCGACGGCGGCAATCGTCGTCGCGAAGTCATGAGGGTGGTCATAGATCATGGAGCCGATGATCGTGAGGCCGCGGCGCACGAGGATGCGATTGTCGAGTTGAACCGGCTGGTCGCCGACGCCGACCACGACGATGCGGCCACCCGGGGCGGCCGCCTCAATTGCGGACGTGCCGCCTGCCGCGCTGCCCGAGGTCTCGAAGACGACGGAAAACAGTTCATCGGCGGGGTCAGACTCTGCGCCGAGTGTGACAGCGTGGCGCAGCCTCGCCTCGTGGGGGTCGACAACGACTACGCGGCGGCCCATCGCGCGAAGGACCTCAGCGACGAGCAGGCCCTGTGCCCCGGCTCCCACAACAAGCATGGAATCGTCCTCTGCACGAATGTCGGCCCGCCTCACGGCAGCCATGGCAACAGCCAGGGGCTCGATGCATACTGCTGCCTCATCCGTAACTCCCTCGGGGAGTTCCCAGGCGAACTCCGACGGAACCGCTACGAGTTCACTGAGCAGGCCGGGACTGGTGAGGGCGAGACTGACCCGCTCGGTGCACAGTGCGGGCGAAGCTGCCCGGCACGGAGCGCAGTCACTGCACGGATAGTTCGGCTCGATGACGACGCGCTCGCCGATTCGCGAGGGGTCAACATCGTCGCCGACGGCAACAATCCACCCCACGGCCTCATGCCCGAGAACCCACGGAGTGGTCGGTGGGGTTCGGTACCCCGAGAAGTATCCGAGATCGGTGCCGCACAGGCCGACGGCGTGGATGCTGATCAGCACATCGCCCGACCCGCACACCGGCGCGGGCACGCCATCGGCGACTCCCATCTGGCCGGGAGCGGTGAGAACGAGCGAGCGCATGACGAGGTTCCTTGTGGATGCTGGCTGGGGGCTAAACGAGGACGAGTCCGCCGTCGACCGTGACAATGTGGCCGGTCATGTAATCCGAACCGGGGCCGGCAAGAAAGACGGCGGCGGGGGCGAGGTCGTCGGCGACCGAGACCCTGCCCAGCAGGATGCGCTTTTCGTAGGCTGACATCTTTGCCGCGCGTGCCTCTTCGTCGGCGACGACGCCGCTCCAGAGCGGGGTTGCCACGATGCCGGGAGCGAGCCCCATCACGGTGATATTGCGAGTCGCGAGCGAGCGGGCGCCCGACTGGATGAGTGAGTTGATGGCGAACTTACTGGCCGAATAGTGCGCGAAGGTGGCGTTGGCCTGCTTGCCCGTGATCGACGTGAGGTTGATGATCTTGCCGCCGGTGTCATCCATGCGCTTGGCGACCTCCTGCATGCACATGAGGGTTCCGAGGCCGTTGGTGTTGAGCATCCGGTCCCAGTCATCGCCCGTCACCTCAAGGAAGGGGATCTCGCCCGAGATGCCGGCGTTGTTGACCATGACATCGATGCGACCCCACTGGGCGACAACGGAGTCAAGGCCTGCGGCGATGCTCTCGCGGGAGGTGATGTCCAGCTGAAGCGCGATGGCGTCGCCACCCTGGGCAACGATGTCGTCGCAGACCGCCTGGGCGGGGGCGAAGCTTCGGTTGGTGACCGCCACTCGGGCTCCCGCTTTCGCGAGAGCCCGAGCGATCGCCTCACCGATTCCGGTGCCGGCGCCGGTGACTACGGCAACAGTGTTGGTGAGGTCGGTCATGATTACTGGAGCTCGATTCCGAACTTCTTGAGCGACTTGACGGTTGCCTTAGCCGTGGTCTTGAGGGTCTCGTACCAGTTGGCCTCGGTCTCCTCATCCAGCATCGGCATGTAGTTCGCCTTAGCGAAGTCGGCGAAGGTCTTCGACTCGGTTGCAGCCAGAGCTGCGGAGCGCAGCGTCTCGAGCACACCAGCGTCGATTCCGGCCGGGGCGCCAACACCGTAGATGGTGAGGGTCATGTTGTCGACGTCGGCATCGAGCTCGGTGAGGGAGGGGACCTCGGGGAGGTAGTCGAGGCGCTCGCCATCCGTCGTGAGCACGGCGAGGGCTACCAGGTCGCCGCTCGCGATGAACGGCATGACACCGGAGGCGTCAAGCATTGCGAATGACACGTTGTTGCCAACGGCAGCCTGCACTGCGGGGCCGGCTCCGTCGTAGGGAACGGCCGTTGCCGCAACGCCGAGGTCCTCGGTGAGGATCGCGGTGTTGATGTGGGTGGGCGTTCCGATCCCGCTCACCGAGTAGGTGAGGCGGTCAGCGTCGGACAGGTCCTCGTAGCTTGCGATGCCCGAGTCCTTGCTCGTGACGATGATGTAGGGCTGCGTCATGATGCCGGCGACGGGCTCGAAGCTGTCGAACGTGTAGGGCGCGGTGCGAAGCTCGGACTGCACGAACGCGTCACCGGGGGTGAAGGTGATCGAGTAGCCGTCGGCCTTCTTGGCCGAAAGCTCGCTGAGGCCCGTGATGCCCGATGCGCCGGGCTTGTTTTCGACGACGATGGTCGAGCCGAGCTCCTCCTCCATGCCCTTGGCGAGGGCACGCGCCGCGATGTCGGTGGGGCCACCGGCGGCGTAGGGGACGACCATGGTGATGTCCTTGGTCGGGAATTCAACATCGGCAGCGCTGCCGGTGGACGACGCGGTGCTGCTGCAGGCAGCAAGCATCGAGATTCCGGCGACGACGGCGACGCCGGCGACAGTTGCGCGGAAGCGGTTAGACATCCTTGTTCTCCTTGATGGTGGGGGTGGCATCCGTCGGGGTGGCGGCTGCCGCGTTGGCGTTTTCACTGCGCAGTCCGGAGAGATCGGATGCCAGGGTGGGCAGGATCTCCGCGGGCTCGTCGCCGTGTAGCGCCAGGCTCTTGGGGTTGGGGTGGTGCAGGGTGTCATCGAACTTCGCCGCGATCTTGCTGCGGCGGCGGGCGATGACCTGAAAAACGACGACGCCGACGAGCAGCACGACGATGAAGAGCGAGAACGGACGCTCGACGAAGATGGCCGGGTTGCCGTCAGACATGAGAAGCGACTGACGGAACGACGACTCAAGAAGCGGCCCGAGAACGAGCGCCAGGGCGAGGGGACCCGGGTCGTAGCCGGTCTTGCGCATGAGGTAGCCGACGATGCCGAAGATGAGCATGACCCACATGTCGGTGACGTTGTTGTTGACGCTGTAGACGCCCACCATCGTGACGACCACGATGATCGACGACAGGATGCCGATGCGCACGCGGATGAGGTTCACGAAGATCCCCACGAGCGGCAGGCTCAGCACGAGCAGCATGAGGTTTCCGACAACCATCGAGGCGAGAACGCCCCAGAAGATCTCGGGGTGATCCGTCACGAGCTGCGGCCCGGGCGTGATGCCCTGGATGAGGAGGGCGCCGAAGATGAGCGCCAGAATCACGTTCGAGGGGATGCCGAGCGAGAGCAGGGGCAGGAACGACGAGGTCGATCCGGCATTGTTTGCGGTCTCGGGGCCAGCAACACCGGCGATGGCGCCCTTGCCGAACTCCTCAGGATGCTTCGACACCTTCTTTTCGGTTGCGTAGGAGGCGAGGGATGACACGACGCCACCGCCACCGGGCAGAAGGCCGAGCACGAAGCCGATAACGGAGCCACGGGCAATAGCGCCGGACGAGTCCTTCATATCTTGCTTTGTGGGGATGATGCGGCCGAGCTTGCCCGTGATGCGCGCGCCCTTGTGCTTCTGCTCAAGGTCGTAGAGCACGTCGCCGATGCCGAAGAGCCCCATCGCGACCGCCACGAAGTCGATGCCGCGAAGAAGGTCGACCGAGCCACCCGTGAAGCGGGAGATGCCCGTGACGGCGTCAATGCCCACGGTCGCGATGAGCAGGCCGAAGCATGCGACGATCACGTTCTTGCTGGGCTTGGATTCACCGAGGGCCGAGACCATGAGGATTCCGGCGATCGCAAGCATCGCGTACTCCGGCGGGCCGAGCTTGACCGCGTACTGCGCGATGACGGGCGAGAGAAAGATGAGGCCGATGATGGCGACGAGGCCACCGATGAACGAGCCGATCGCCGAGATGCCGAGCGCGGGGCCAGCGCGGCCCTTGAGTGCCATCTGGTGTCCGTCGTAGACGGTGACGACGCTGGCAGCCTCGCCGGGGAGGCGCAGCAGCACCGACGTGATGGTTCCGCCGTAGTAGGCACCGTAGTAGATGCCGGCGAGCATGACGATCGCGGAGTCGGCTGGCAGCACGTAGGTGAGCGGAAGCATGAGCGCGATGGTGGGGGCCGGGCCGAGTCCGGGAAGGATGCCGACGACCATGCCGATTACCACGCCGATAAAGACGTAGAGAAGGTTCTGCAGCGAGAGTGCTACCTGGAATCCGAGGAGGACCTCTTCGAAGTTCATTAGAAGCCCTTTCCGAGGATGAGGTTGAGCACGACGTCATCGGGCATGGGCACCCCGAGGAGCACTCCGAAGCCGACCACGAAGAGTGCGGTGAGGCCGACGGAAAGGATGATCGTGACCTTCCACGACTCCTTGGCCATCCACCGCAGCCACACAAAGGTGAGAGCGAGGCACGAGATCGTGAGCCCGACAATCTGAAAGGCGACGACGAAGGCGGCCATGAGGGCGAAGCCGACGACGATAATCCACGTACGCTTAGACAATGGTTCGTATGCGGATGAGTCTTTTTCCGTGACCAGCGTGACGAGGGCAGCGATGCCCATCGCGCAGCTCACTAAGAACGGCCACATTCCGGCACCGGGGCTCGCCAGCGTTCCCATGGGGAGACTGAGGCTGTAGACGACACAGGCGAGAGCCGCCAGAACTATGACAACGCTCGTGGTTCTAAACAAATGCTTCTGCAGTTGCACTCTCACCCGGTACTCCGATCACCTCAATGTGCGAATGCAACACTAAGTACGAATAATGCATTCGTCAATTCGAGATGCATTTCATATCTTTGCTACATTCACCTTGTGACTCGACAAGGATCAGCGGAGACCCTCAGTGGCCGCATGTATGCCGTCATTCGCGACGCCATCCTCCTGGGGGAGGTCGAACCGGGCAGTCGACTTCAGACCGCGGCTCTTGCCGAGAAGTACGACTCGAGTACCACCGTCGTGCGCGAGGCGCTCACTCGGCTCTCGACCGAGCGCATCGTGCGCAACATTCCGCAGCGCGGTTTCTTCGTGCAGGAGCTCTCCATCGAGGAGCTCGAAGACCTGGGCCGGGTGCGCATCCACAACGACACGTTCGGGCTTCGCCTCGCCGTCGAGCGCGGCGACCTTGAGTGGGAAAACCTGATCATTACGACGCACCACAGGCTCTCCCGGGTGCCCCGGCGCGACCCGCAGCTGCCCGCCGTCACGCGCCTCGAATGGACCGACGCCCACCGCGCATTCCACCTAGCCTTGCTCGCCGCCTGCCGCATCGACATCGTGCAGCAGGTGGCCGCCGTCGTCTTCGACTCAACCGAGCTCTACCGCCGCTGGGCCGCTCCCTCCTTCAAGCCGGCGCACCACGACATCGATCATGAGCACGAGCAGATCCTGCAGGCAGCCCTCGACCGCGATGTCGACCGCGCTGCCGAACTTCTCGCCTCTCACTACAGCCACTCGCACGCCATCATGCTCAAGGCGGGCCTCGCCTTGCCCGAGCGCCCGGCACAGTCCTCACACGAGGCCTAGAGCTGGAGCCCGAGCTCTCGACCACAGGCTGAGCGCACCGCCGCCCGCGGCTAGACTTGACGGGCGCGGTTCGACCCCGCCGCGACATCCGCTTGCCAAGGGAGCACCCGCCTCGTGACCGACGTTTCTTCCCCCGCCCGCGCGCACGTCGCCGACACCGTTGAGAACGCAATCGCGACTCCCGACAAAGAGCAGCCGTATGAGGCGCTCGGGCTCAAGGCCGACGAATACGCGAAGATTCGCGAGATTCTGGGGCGCCGCCCCACGTCGGGCGAGCTTGCCATGTATTCGGTCATGTGGAGCGAGCACTGCTCCTACAAGTCATCCAAGAAGTACCTGCGCCAGTTCGGCCAGAAGGTCTCAGAAGAGATGACCAAAAACCTCATGGTCGGCATGGGCGAGAACGCCGGTGTTGTGGATGTCGGCGAGGGCTGGGCCGTCACCTTCAAGATCGAATCGCACAACCACCCCAGCTACATCGAGCCATTCCAGGGCGCCGCGACCGGCGTTGGCGGAATCGTGCGCGACATCATCTCGATGGGCGCTCGCCCCGTCGCGGTAATGGACGCCCTCCGCTTTGGCAAGATCGATGACCCCGACACGGCGCGCGTCGTTCACGGCGTCGTCAGCGGCATCAGCTTCTACGGCAACTGCCTCGGCCTGCCCAACATCGGCGGAGAGACGTGGTTTGACTCCGTCTACCAGGCCAACCCGCTCGTCAACGCGCTCGCGGTCGGCGTGCTTCGCCACGAAGACCTGCACCTGGCCAACGCCCGCGGCGCCGGCAACAAGGTCGTACTCTTCGGCGCCCGCACGGGCGGCGACGGAATCGGCGGCGCCAGCATCCTCGCCTCCGACTCCTTCAGCGAGGGCGGCCCCACCAAGCGGCCCGCCGTTCAGGTCGGAGACCCCTTCGCCGAGAAGGTGCTCATCGAGGGCTGCCTCGAACTGTTCCAGAAGGAGCTCGTCGAGGGCATCCAAGATCTCGGCGCTGCCGGAATCTCGTGTGCAACGTCTGAGCTTGCCTCTAACGGCGACGGCGGCATGATCATTCAGCTCGAGAACGTGCTGCTGCGCGACCCCACGCTCACGGCCGAGGAGATCCTCATGTCCGAGAGCCAGGAGCGCATGATGGCCGTCGTGCACCCCGACAAGCTTGAGGCGTTCCTTGAGGTCGTCGGCAAGTGGGATGTCGAGACCTCGGTGCTCGGAGAGGTGACCGACAGCGGCCGCCTCATCATCACGCACTTCGGCGAAGAAATAGTCAACGTCGACCCGCTCACCGTGGCCGTCGACGGACCTGTTTATGACCGCCCGGTCGCCTATCCCACGTGGATCGACGCGCTCCAGGCCGACACCACCGCCCGCCTGCCCCGCGCAACCAGCGCCGCGCAGCTGCGCGACCAGGCGCTCGCGCTTCTTGGCAGCCCCAACCTCTCCTCCAAGGAGTGGATCACCAATCAGTACGACCGCTACGTCGGCGGCAACACGGCCCTGTCGTTCCCCGACGACGGCGGAATGGTGCGCATCGACGAAGAGAGCGGACTCGGATTCGCCGTCGCGACCGACGCCAACGGCCGCTACTGCCAGCTCGACCCGTCACAGGGTGCCAAACTCGCCCTCGCCGAGGCATACCGCAACGTGGCCGCCACGGGAGCCAAGCCCATCGCCGTCAGCGACTGCCTCAACTTTGGTTCGCCCGAGAACCCCGAGGTCATGTGGCAGTTCGCCCAGACCGTCGAGGGGCTTTCGGATGCCTGCCTCGAGTTGGGTATTCCGGTCACCGGCGGCAACGTGTCGTTCTACAACCAGACCGGCGACGTGCCGATCCACCCGACCCCCGTCGTCGCCGTGCTCGGCGTGATCGACGACGTCGCCCGCCGCATCCCCTCCGGCTGGCAGGACGAGGGAAACAACATCTACCTGCTCGGCACA
>NZ_JBACFR010000109.1:0-2047 GCF_056262345.1 Homoserinimonas sp. | reverse complement strand
AGGCGTTATGCGTTCTCGAGTGCGTAGCCTTCTTCTCCGTGAACGATCGTGTCGATACCGGCGACCTCGTCTTCGTTCTTGACCCGGAATCCGAGGGTCTTCTCGATTCCGAAGCCGAGGATGCCCGCGACGACGAAGGAGTAGATCATGACGCCGCCAGCCGCGATGGCCTGAACCGCAAGCTGCCCGAAGTCGCCGCCGGTGAAGAGGCCGGTGTCGATGGCGAAGAAGCCCAGGTACAGGGTTCCGATGAGACCACCGACGAGGTGGATGCCCACGACATCGAGCGAGTCATCAAAGCCGAGCTTGAACTTGAGCTCGATAGCGACGGCACACACGGCGCCGGCGAGCAGGCCGAGCACAATGGCCCAGCCGGGCTCGAGGTTGGCGCAGGCGGGCGTGATTGCGACGAGACCCGTGACCGCACCGGAACCGGCACCAACCGCCGTGGCCTTGCCATCCTTGACCTTTTCGACGACCAGCCAGCCGAGGATTGCCGCAGCGGTAGCACCGAGGGTGTTGATGACGATCAGGCCGACGCCCTCAAGACCGTTGGCGAACTCGGCGCCAGCGTTGAAGCCGAACCAGCCGAACCAGAGGATTGCGGCACCGAGGAGCACGAGAGGAACGTTGTGCGGCTTGTGAGCGCCCTTCTGGAAGACGACGCGCTTGCCGAGTACAAGGGCGAGAGCAAGCGCAGCGGCACCGGCGTTGATGTGCACCGCGGTTCCGCCGGCGTAGTCGATGACTCCGGGGAGACCGAGAGTTTCGCCGAGGTTGAGGATCCAGCCGCCGCCCCACACCCACGCGGCTACCGGGAAGTAGACGAGGGTCGCAAAGAGCCCAGCGAACAGCATCCACGAGCCGAACTTGGCGCGGTCCGCGATGGCACCGGAGATGAGGGCGACAGTGATGATCGCGAAGGTCGCACCGAAGGTCGCGCCAACGAGGGTCTCGTTGTCAGCACCCGCGAGGCTGAAGTTCGAGAACGGGTTGCCCGCGAAGTCCCATACGCCCTCGACCGCGGACATGTTGTAGCCGTACAGAATCCACAACACGCCAACCAGGGCAAGGGAGCCGAAGCTCATCATCATCATGCTGACGACGCTCTTGGCCTTGACCAAGCCGCCGTAGAAGAATGCGACGCCCGGTGTCATCAGTAGAACTAGGGCGGTGGCCGTAATGGCCCAAGCAAGTTCGCCGGTATCCATAGGAGTTACCTATTACCTCTCTCAATTCGCAAAGGGTCTAACCTCTGCCGCTCACCAGATGAGGCTGCGACTTCGGGTACGACGCTCAGTTTCTTGCGAGAAGGTTTCGGCGGGACTGTTGGCACGTTTCGCTTAAGTTACGCGCATCGCGGCAACGTAAACAGCGTGTTTCGTGCCGCAGTGGATTGCCCGTGCAAAGCCCAGGAAGCGCGCGGAAGCGCCTACTCGGGCGCTCCCGCTGTCAGAGCCGTGAGCCGCGACATGGCGCGGAGGTACTTCTTGCGGTACCCGCCCGCGAGCATTTCATCGGGAAACACCTGATCGAGAGGAGTGCCCGTCGCTACGATGCGCACCTGCGCGTCATACAAACGGTCAACGAAGGCAACGAAGCGAAGAGCATCCGTCTGGCCAGCGAACGGGTGAACGTCGCGAAGCGCAATCTGCTGAAGCCCCTCAACCAGCTTGACGTATCGTGAGGGATGCACCTGAGACAGCAGCCCCAGGACGTCGTCGAACGAATCGACGGTAAACCCGCCAGAGAGTGACCGCAGCGTTGTCTCGAACTCATCCTCGCGAACGCTGATTGCGTGGCCGGAATTCTGGCGATGACGGTAGTCGACGCCATCCACTCGCAGAGTCAGGAATTGGCCAGACAGGGCGTCGATCTCTCGCAAGAAGTCCTGCGCAGCGAACCTGCCCTCCCCCAGCGCGTTCGGCGGAGTGTTTGAGGTGGCTGCGATGCGGGTTCCCGTCGCCACGAGCTCGCCCAACAGTCGCGTCATGATCCTGGTGTCGCCGGGATCATCAAGCTCGAACTCATCAATACAGATAACGGA
>NZ_JBACFR010000108.1:0-7134 GCF_056262345.1 Homoserinimonas sp. | reverse complement strand
CTTCTCATCTTCGGCCGGGAGGGACCGCCCAGATGCTCGGCAACTGGGAATACACGCAGACCTCCGATGCCTTCGACCGCATCGCCGAATGGCTCGAGGCAACCGGTCTCGACGCGTGGGTTATCGAGCGCGAGGTTCAGTCGGTCGAGCAGTACGCAGAGACCTGGATTCGGGATGGCGGCACCCGCTCTGGCACGCCGGAGTTCGATGAGCTCTACCGGGCATGACTCGATGACTTTGAGGAGCGCGGCGTCACGCGCGTTGGCTTTGGCTACATCGCTCTTCGCAAGCCGGTCTCGGGGAGCCCGTCGCTTCTCCGCCTCGAGCGCCTCGATGGGCCTCTCGGCTCAAGTGCCCTCGGAACCACGATCGCCGCGTCCTTCGCTGCCAACGATTGGCTTGTCGCTGTCGGCGACGCAATTGCGGATGCTCGTCTCACCGTCTCTGGCGATGTCACAGAAGAGCGGCACTACTGGCCCGGTGCCGAGGACCCCACCGTCATGACGCTGCGCCAGGGCGGGGGATTCGCGCGGAGCTACCCGCTCGACACCGCCGTGGCAGCCGTGATCGGTGCGTGTGATGGCGAACTCAGCATCCGCGCCATCGTCGACGCGATCGCTCAGTTGCTCGAGGTCGATGGGGTGGCGCTCCTAGTCGAAACGCTGCCGAGCATCAGAGAGCTCGTATTTGCAGGGGTTCTGCTGCCACCACAAGGCTGATCGGCTTCGGGGGCTGCTAATTCAGCCCTCAAGCACGTGCGGAGGGTCGACGATGTCGTCGTAGTCGCGGTGCTTGATTACATAGGCAGCAGCCATGGGGCACAGGGTGACGACCCGCTTGTCCTGAGCGCGGATGTCGTCGAGTGCCGCCACGATCAGGGTCGTGCCATAGCCGTGGCCGGTGTGGGCGTCATCAACCTTGGTGTGCAAGATCACGCGTCGGTCGCCGTGGTCTCGGTAGTTGATATGCCCGATCTCTTCACCGTCGAGACGAAGAACGTAGTGGTGGATCTCGGGGGCATTTTCTACTGTCGGCTCGCTCATGACTCCATCATCACCTGTCTATATGGGCGATCGGTGCACATCGGGGTGTCGCGGCCGCGATTCGCTGCGTGCGATCCGTTCGAAACTATGTTCGAATAGTCTCATGCGATGGAGTGGGCAAGAGATCAATAGCGAACAAGCCGACGTGCTTCCGGGCCTCGCGCGCCTCAATAACCTGGTGCGCACGGTGCGAACTCCCGAGTTTGAGGGCATCACGTTTCATGAGGTGCTGGCCAAATCGGCGCTCAACCGCGTGCCGGGTCAAAGCCACATGCCGTTCGGCTGGACCATCAACCCCATGCGCGGCTGCCTCCACCAGTGCACGTACTGTTTTGCCCGCCCCACCCACACGTATCTCGATCTCGACGCCGGCAAAGACTTTGACACCCAGATCATTGTCAAAGTGAATGTGGCCGAGGTGCTTTCTCAGGAGTTGGCGCGGCCGAGTT
Organism: Homoserinimonas sp.; assembly: GCF_056262345.1. Taxonomy (NCBI): domain Bacteria; kingdom Bacillati; phylum Actinomycetota; class Actinomycetes; order Micrococcales; family Microbacteriaceae; genus Homoserinimonas; species Homoserinimonas sp. The sequence goes on along the minus strand of NZ_JBACFR010000108.1, from coordinate 5,642 downwards.
GGGGTCATCATCCGGTTGCCCTCGGCACCAACACCGACCCGTACCAGCGGGCGGAGGGGCGCTATCGGCTCATGCCCGGCATCATCTCGGCCCTGGCATCCACCGGCACGCCTCTCTCGATTCTCACCAAGGGCACGCTGCTCAGGCGGGATCTGCCGTTGCTGGTCGAGGCGAGCGATCACGTCCCCGTCGATCTGGCAATGTCGATAGCGATCTACGACGACGAACTCCAGCAGTCGGTTGAGCCGGGGACGCCGACGGCTAAGGCCCGACTCGCCACCGTGACGGCTGCCCGCGAGGCGGGTCTCGAGTGCACGGTCTTTCTCATGCCGATCCTGCCGTTTCTCACGGACACGCGCGCCCACCTTGATCTCGCGCTCGCTCAGATTAAAGAGTCGGGAGCGACCTCCGTGGTCTACTCGGCGCTTCATCTGCGGCCAGGGGTTCGCGAATGGTATTTCGCCTGGTTAGAGCGGGAGTACCCCCATCTGATCGGTCGCTATCGCAGCCTTTTCGCTAAGGGGGCTTACGCGCCCAAGGAGTACCGATCCTGGCTGGCGGCCAAGGTCAAGCCCCTGATTCGTGCGCACGGACTCGAGCGCGGCAGAGAAGACCCCGCAACGGGCGGGGTGCACTCCACCGCTCTGGGACGCGCCCGGATTGCGGCCGGCACGCCACAGGGCATCGGCAGCGAGGGGTCGCTCATCGCGGAGGAGATGCCGCCGGCCATGGCCGCCCGCATGCGCGAGATGCAACCGACGCTGTTCTAGGGCCGACCGCTCCGCGGGGGAACTCGGCGATTGTTGGCGCGGCCGTGGCTGATCTTGCGGGAGGGGGCCAGCGGATAACCTCAAAGGGTGAACGACGATAACTTCGGACCCGATCGATACAGCGCCGACGTACTCGCGGACTTCTCTCGTCGGCGAGGCCCTGCTCCTGTCCCGAGCGTCGCCGCAGACAACGATGTGGTCATCGAGTGGGCAGATACCGGATACTGCGGAGCCGTCGTCGGCATCGATGGTCGCCATGTGCAGCTCGAGGATTATGCAGGAAAGGTGCGCCTATTCCCTCTGGGACCGGGATTTCTTCTCGAGGGTAAACCTGTTGTGCTCACGGCCCCCGAGAAGACCGCTGCTGCGGGCACACTGCGCTCCGCATCGGGCTCTTTTGCCGTCACTGACCACAAGGCGAGGGTGGCGAGGGGTAGCCGCATCTTCGTTGAGGGCCGCCATGATGCAGAACTCGTTGAGAAGGTATGGGGTCACGACCTTCGCATCGAAGGTGTCGCGGTGGAATATCTCGAAGGCGTCGACGATCTCGACGCGATCGTGCGCGACTTCGCCCCCACCCGAGAGCGTCGACTCGGTGTTCTTGTCGACCACTTGGTTGCGGGTTCGAAGGAGAGTCGCATTGCCGACGCCGTGGCGCGGGGTCCGTACGGTGCGAATGTTCTCGTCGTGGGGCATCCCTACGTGGATATCTGGCAGTCAGTGAAGCCGGCCAGGGTCGGCCTGGAACGGTGGCCTGTTATCCCTCGCAGCATCGAGTGGAAGAAGGGCATCTGCGATGCCCTGGGCTGGCCTCACGAAGAACAAGCCGATATTGCCATGGCATGGAAGCGCATCCTGGGAACCGTTCGAAACTATGCGGACCTTGAGCCGGTGTTGTTGGGGCGAGTCGAGCAACTCATCGACTTTGTCACCGAGGAATAGCCCATCCGCGCGCCTCTGTGTCTGCGAGAGCTCCCGGGGGCGCTAAAGTCGAAGCATGAACGTCGTCGCCTTCGTGTTTTCTTTCGTGATCTTCCTCGGTGGACTCGCGCTGATGGGTTACGCCTCAGCAGTGTCCGGCTTTGAGCTCATCATGTTCCTGGGCGGCATTATTGCGGTGGCCATCGCCGTGGCAATCCCCGTCCACGTGCTCAAGCGCGTCGACCGCTAACGCTCGACCGCTAAAGCTCGACCGCTAAAGCTCGACCACTACGAGCAGAGCGCTTGCGTCGATGTCCGTTAACGAACGTCGTCGTCGACCCAGTCGAGCGTGCGCTTCACCGCTTTGTTCCAATTGCGGTTGAGCCTGTCCCGCTCCTCTGACGCCATGGTGGGCTCCCATCGGCGGCCCTCCTGCCATTTGGATCGCAGCTCATCGAGGTCGCTCCAAAAGCCCGTCGCGAGACCGGCCGCATACGCTGCCCCCAGTGCCGTCGTCTCCCCGATACTCGGTCGCACCACCGGTATGCCCAGGATGTCGGCCTGAAACTGCAGCAACGTTGAGTTCTCCGTCGCACCACCGTCGACCTTGAGTTCTGTGAGCGTGGCCTCGGTATCTGCCGTTGCGGCATCCAGAACTTCGCGTGTTTGGTACGCGATCGATTCCAGCGCAGCCCTCGCAATGTGGCCCTTGTTCACAAATCGGGTTAGGCCCACGAGTGCGCCGCGAGCATCCGGCCGCCAGTGGGGTGCGAAGAGTCCCGAGAACGCGGGAACGAAGTAAGCACCGCCATTGTCGTCGACCGAGAGGGCGAGAGATTCAACCTCGGGCGCCGAACCGATGATGCCGAGGTTGTCGCGCAGCCATTGAACGAGAGAGCCTGTAACGGCAATCGACCCCTCAAGCGCGTAGTGGGTCTCGGCGTCGCCGAGCTTGTAGGCGATGGTCGTGAGCAGCCCGTGCGTGCTGCGCACCGGCTCGGTTCCCGTGTTGACGATGAGAAAGTTGCCTGTGCCGTAGGTGTTCTTGGCTTCTCCTGCGGAGAACGCAGCCTGACCGAATGTTGCCGCCTGCTGGTCTCCGAGGATGCCGGCGATGGGCGTCTCGCGAAGCAGGCTTGACGACGACGCGTGGCCATAGATCTCCGCTGAGGAGCGCACCTCAGGCAGCATCGAGCGGGGGATGTCGAACGCTTCGAGGATGTCGTCTCGCCACTGCAGGGTGTGCAGGTCGAGTAGCAGGGTGCGGCTCGCGTTCGTCACGTCCGTGGCGTGCACCCCGCCGCGCCTGCCGCCCGTGAGGTTCCAGAGCACCCAGGTATCCGGGGTGCCAAAGAGAAGATCCCCGTTCTCGGCCCGCTCCCGCGCTCCCTCGACGTTTTCGAGAATCCAGGCGATCTTTGTGGCCGAGAAGTAGGTGCTCAGGGGGAGCCCCGTGGCCTCGATGAAACGGTCGAGGCCACCATCCTCAGCGAGCCGATCGATGATCGACTGCGTGCGGGTGTCTTGCCACACGATCGCGTTGTAAACAGGCTTGCCGGTGTTCTTGTCCCACACGATGGCCGTCTCGCGCTGGTTGGTGATGCCGACTGCGCAGATGTCGTGGCGGGTCAGGTCGGCCTTGGCAAGGGCGAGCCCGATGACCTCGCGCACATTGCCCCAAATCTCCATGGGGTCGTGCTCGACCCATCCAGCGCGGGGAAGGATCTGCCGGTGCTCGCGCTGCCCTACGCTCACGACATCGCCGCTGTGATCGAAGATCATCGCACGGGAGCTTGTGGTCCCCTGGTCGATGGCAAGAATGTAACGCGCTTCGGGCTTCTGGGCTTCGCTGCTCATTTCAGCAGGTTATCGCGCACCACCCGCCGCAGTGTCTTGCCGATCAGGGACTTGGGCAGTTCGTCGGCCGAGACGACGCGGCGGGGAACCTTGTAGGGGGTCAGCAGTGTGCGGCCATGGTCGCGCACGGACTCAGCATCAAAAACAGCACCGGCGCGCAGCACGACAACGGCGACGACATCCTCGCCGCTGTGATCGCTCGGCAGGCCGACAACGGCGGCGTCGACGACATCGGGGTGGCTCTTGAGTGCGTCCTCGACCTCGCTGGGCGACACATTGAAGCCGCCGGTGATGATCAGTTCCTTGATGCGGTCCACGATGCGCACAAATCCGTCGGAGTCCAGCGCCACAATATCGCCCGTGCGAAACCAGGGTGCTCCGCCGTTGGGGTCTGCGACGAACACGGCCGCGGTCTCTTCTGGTTTCTTCCAGTAGCCACTCATCACCTGCGGGCCGCGAACGATCAGCTCGCCCGCCTCGCCACTGGCTCTGTCGATCGTGGGCTGTTCGGGGTCGACGACACGCACCTCAGTGTTGGGCAGCGGCAGGCCTACCGTGCCCGCCTTGCGGTTGCCATGCACGGGGTTGGCCATCAACACCGGGGCCGTCTCTGACAGGCCGTAGCCTTCCACGAGGTAGCCTCCCGTCGCGGCCTCCCACGGCTCAACGAGAGCTGTCGTGAGGGGCATGGCTCCGGAAATTGCGATGTGGATGCCGTCGAGCGATGCGCCGGTCTCATCCGCCGCGGCCCGCAGTCGTTCGTAGATCGGGGGCACCGCCGGCAGAAAGGTCGGCGGATGCTTGCGGATGACCTTGAGCACGAGCGCCGGGTCGAACTTGGGGAACAGAACCAGGCGTGCGCCGATGCTCATGGCAAACGTGAGACACAACGTGAGGCCGTAGGCGTGGAACATGGGCAGAACCGCGTAGACCACGGCCGTTCCTCGGGGAATTGTGGGGGTCCAGGCCCGCGCCTGGGCGGCGTTCGCGCTGAGGTTGAGGTGGGTGAGGGTTGCCCCCTTCGGTCGCCCTGTTGTGCCGCTTGTGTACTGAATGACGGCGACGTCATTGACAGACGGCTTGGGGACATCCGCAGAGATGGGGTCGGACTTCACGAGCGTCTGCCACGCAACAGTGCCCGAGACGGATGTGGTGAGGCCAGACCTGGTCTCCCGAACGCTCGGAATGGGCATGCGCAGGGCAACCCTGGTGAGTGGCGGCATGGCGCGAGTGATGTCGACTGACACGATCGCGTCGACCGCAAGATCGGAGGGAAAGTTCTGAATGTTTGCGACGACTTTGTCCCACGCGATAACCACTTTGGCCCGGTGGTCTTCGAACTGATGGCGCAGCTCTGGTGCGGTGTACAGCGGGTTGTGCTCAACCACGATGGCGCCAAGCCGCAGCACCGCGTAGAACGCGACAATGTGCTGAGGGCAGTTCGGCAGCACGAGAGCGACGGGGTCGCCCGCCTTCACTCCGAGGGCACGGAGCCCCTCGGCCGCACGGTTGATTTGCTCGCCGAGCTGGGCATACGTCGTGGTCGCCGTAAAGAACTCGAGGGCGACGAGGTCGGGGAACTCCTGCACAGAACTCTCGACAATGTCGAGGAGGCTACCGGTGGGGAGGGGGATTTCGTGGGGCACGTCCGGGGCATAGCTGGCGAGCCAGGGACGGGCGGTTTCGTACTGTGCGGGCTGCGGGTTCACCTGACAACTCTAAGTCAGTGTGAGGCGGCGGTCGCCGTGAGTGGGGTTACCCCTCGCGCCGGAGCAGGGCGAGCCTGCTCGCGGTGCGGGCAACATCGATGGGCAGACCGTCTAGCCCGAGCCCCATTTCTTCACGATCGGCAGCCGCTCCGCGGACGGTCGGTTTCGGCCCCCCTTCGAGCACCTGCTCGGGGGTGAGGTCGCTGACGAACGTCGTGCGGATGCCGCGGTCGTTGAGCACATCGACCAGATTGAGAAAGCGCTGCCGCGCCTGCGGGCTGCACGTCGTGAGTCGCGGAATTGCCTCGATAACCCAGTTGTTCCACTTCTCTGCCCACGAGAGGTAGTCCCCGGCCGAGGTTGGGGCCTCACAGAGATCCGCGAA
>NZ_JBACFR010000107.1:0-2735 GCF_056262345.1 Homoserinimonas sp. | reverse complement strand
TGTTCATAATGCTCCAGCTCGGGAGGTCAACAAAGAAATGCCGACCAGACTTCCCGGCTCACCGCCCCATATGTTACGCCCAATCTTCAACGGTCGGAACTGCGGTCCGCTGGCAGGTTGACGCAAATGTGGGCGTACCGGCGGTATTAGCTTTGCGCGCATGTCCCGAATTGTCTCCGTCGCGCCAGTTTTGCCTGAGCATTCGTACGCCCAGGACCACATCACCACGGAACTGACGAATCTGATCACCGCAGCTCCCCAGCATCACGCCGTCATTCACCGACTTCACTCGGCCAGTGGCATCGGCACTAGACATACCGTTCTGCCCCTAGAACGCTACGCCGAGATTGCCGACTTTGGGGAGGCAAACTCGATCTTCATCGAGCAGGGCACCCTGCTTGCCGAAAAGGCGGTGCTCGCGGCCCTTGACGGTGCGGGGCTCAGGCCGGCCGACGTCGACTACATCTTCTTCACCTCGGTGACCGGGGTTGCGGCGCCGTCCATCGACGGCATCCTCGTGCACCGCTTGGGCTTCAGGCCCGATGTGAAGCGGGTACCGTCGTTCGGGCTCGGATGCGTTGCCGGGGCCTCGGGAATCGCGCGCATCGATGATTACCTGGCGGGGCATCCGCTCGGGGTCGGGCTGCTCATAAGCCTCGAACTGTGTTCGCTCACCCTGCAGCGGGGTGACGCGACAATGGCAAACTTTGTGGCGACAGGGCTATTCGGTGACGGGGCCGCCGCCGTGGTCATGGTGGGAGAGGCGCGGCCGGAGCCAGGAATCACGGTCGTCGACAGCCGCAGTGCCTACTATGCCGAAACCCACAATGTAATCGGGTGGAACATTAATGGGGGCGGCTTCGAGATCGTGCTCACACCCGGTGTTGCCGAGGTCATCAACAACAACTTTCTGCGCGACGTTACGGGCTTTCTCGCGGGTCATTCGCTGGCCGTCTCCGACATCGATCACTGGGTGGCGCATCCTGGCGGCCCCAAGATCCTGGATACATTCTCCTCGGCATTGGAGGTTGCGCCCGAATCGTTCGCGCGCAGCTGGGCCACCCTGGAGCGCGCCGGCAACCTCTCGTCTGCGGCCGTGCTCCACGTACTCGCGGATGTGATCGAGGGCGGCGGCGCGCAGGGTGAGCGCGGGCTCCTCTTTGCCCTGGGCCCGGGGGTCAGCGCCGAATTCGTCCTGTTGGAGTGGTCATGATCGCGTACACGGTTCTCATTGTTGCGACGGGAATCGAGAGGCTCGTCGAACTCGTCATCTCTCGGCGCAACGCCAGTTTTGCCTTCGCACACGGCGGTGTGGAATTCGGGCGAAGCCACTTCGGATGGATGGTTGCCCTGCACACTGGCCTGCTCGCCGCCTGTCTCGCTGAAGTGTGGCTTCTCGACCGCCCATTCATCCCTGTGCTCGGCTGGAGCATGCTCGTGCTCGTAATACTGAGTCAGGGCCTGAGATATTGGTGCATTGTGACACTGCGCCGCCAGTGGAACACTCGAGTCATCGTGGTTCCGGGATCTCCCCGCATCGATGCTGGCCCCTACCGCCTGATGAACCACCCCAACTATCTTGCCGTCGTCGTTGAAGGGTTTGCCCTACCTCTCGTGCATACTGCCTGGATCACCGCCATTGTCTTCACACTGCTCAACGCAGTGCTACTGCTCGGCTATCGACTGCCGGTGGAGAAGAATGCGCTGAGGATGCTGGCCTCATGACCGGGGTGGCGCATGATTGACACCGACGTTCTGATTGTGGGCGGCGGGCCCGTCGGCATCGCCGCGGCCATCGACGCTCGACTGGCTGGTCTCAGCGCCGTCGTCATGGAGCCGCGGCCGTTTCCGATCGACAAGGCCTGCGGAGAACTGCTGCTGCCGGGTTGCCTGCCCCTGCTGGAACGCCTCGGCGTCGTGCCAGAGGGAATGCCGCTGCGGGGCATCGGCTACTACGGCACAGGGGCATACTCCCAGGGTGTCGAGCACGAGTTCGTGCGAAGCCAGGCGATGGGAATTCGGCGGCCCGAGCTCCACCACCTGCTTGTGTCACGAATGCATGAGCTCGGAATCGAGCGCGATCACGGCCATCTGACAGGGCTGCATCAGGATGCCCACGGTGTGACGGCCGTGAACGACCTTGGGTACAGCATCCGGGCCAAATGGCTTTTGGGCTGCGATGGGCTGCGATCGGCGACGGCCCGGCTCTCGGGACTCGCTGGCAACACTCGGGTAACGGGGATCGCAGGGGCGCCCCGCTACGGAATGCGTAGGCACTTTGTGATCGAGCCGTGGAACGACCTGGCCGAGGTGCACTTTGGTGAAGTGGCCGAGGTTGCCGTGACCCCCGTCGCTCCCCACCTCGTGACCGTGACCGTGATGGGGCCGCGCGGGGTTGGTTTTGCCGAAACAGTGAGGAGCGTTCCCGCTCTCGCGGAGCGGTTGACGACGGCGACGCCGATCACCGACCCGCGGGGGGCTGGCCCGTTCCGCCGACGCACCGTTGCTCGGACCTCCGGCCGCATCCTGCTGGTGGGGGATGCCTCCGGTCACGTGGATGCGCTCACTGCTGCGGGGCTCCGACTGGGCTTCGATAATGCCAGGGCGGCGGTAGAGGCGGTCGTTCGTGCTGCGCCGGCCGAATACGAACGCGAGTGGCGCAGGCTTCGACGGCAGTTCCACCCCATGACGGCGAGCCTGTCGGCCGTGGCAGGGTCAGGGATGCGGCGCGGTCT
>NZ_JBACFR010000106.1:0-4298 GCF_056262345.1 Homoserinimonas sp. | reverse complement strand
CTGCTCGCCGTAGGAGTCCGTAAACCGCATCCCCTCGTCCGCGATGCGGTCGATATTGGGGGTTCGATACCCCATGACCCCGTCGCTATAGCAACTCAGGTTGGTGATGCCGATGTCATCGCCCCAGATGACCAGGATGTTGGGCTTGCCGTTGGGCATGGCGACTGCCTCCTCAGGCAGTCACCAACCCGGTGCCGGCACCGCCGCTACCAGCGTTGCGCTGGCACATGAGGTTCACGTCATCCTCGTCGGGTGATCACCCGGGACTCACCGATGAGCGCGACGCAACGTCTCCTAGGCGGCCGGGCTCGGGCTGGGGCTCGGCGACGGGGTCGACTTCTGCTCGTCGGTGAAGGCGTTGCCGCTCTGGGTGCTCACGAACTTGGCAAATTCGGCCGGGTCGTTGATCGATCCGGTGTAGGCGGTGCCGTTGACGATCACGGTTGGGGTCTTCTCAACCCGCTCGATATCGGCGTTAGGCAGCGGGCCTTCGAACGCGCGGGCCGTCGCCGCGTTGACCCACTTCTTGAACCGAACATCATCGATGCACGTTTCGACGGATCCGAGCTGCGCCACCCCGGCCTCTTTCGCGAGGGCCTTGAGCTCGTCGTTATCGAGGCCGGTCGTGCCCTCTGCCGGCTGGTTCTCAAAGAGCAGGGAGTTGTAGGCGAAGAACGAATCGGGCGAGTAGTTGGCCACACATGCGGCGGCATTGGCTGCGCGGGTCGAATACTGCGAGTTCAGCGAAGCGCGGTCGAGGATCGAGACGGGATGAATCTCCAGCGTTGCGGCGCCGGAATCGACCCAGGTGGCGATCTGCTCGTTGTTGGCCTCTTCGAATGCACCGCACGCGGGGCAGAAGTAGTCAAGGTAGATGCGAATGTCCACGACATCCGAATCTTCTGTCGGCTCAGAGGCGACAGGGCTTTCCCCCGGCTGCAGCGCAGCGGTGGGCTCGGCCACGAAACCGGCGCCGATGCGGATGCCGTCGCTGAGCATGTTCGCGGGACCTGGATAGGTCTTGGGGATTGAGGAGACGACGACCATGACCACAACGGCGATGGCAGCAAGAATGCCGAGAATGATTCCGCCCTGCAGCAGGTAGCGGTTGCGGCGCTCCTTCTTCTTTTGCTCGAGGCGCGCCTGCTGTGCCTTCTCACGCGCCGCGGCGCGCTTCTCGTTCTTCGTAGGCTGTGCGCCCGAACGATCGTTTGTCATGAAACCTCATTCATCGCTATCAAACACCGAGCAAAATGTCTCGCCCGAATGCGACCCCCCTGCGCCTAGCCGGCGCCGCGCCCCGATCACAGGCGCGGTAAGCCCCGGCGTTTGATCTGTCAGGCACCTTCGATGCTAGACATCGTGTCTGGGAGTTGGCCAAACCAACGCTGAATAAGCATATGCGTCGTCCCAGGCCCTCCCCTCCCCCCAAACCAGGCACGCCCCGAGCCGCTGCACATACCCGTCCTAGGCGGTGCGGCCCGGCGGTGGCATAATGAGGGCGTCTGTCTGACCTCGGTCTGGCGGCGCACAACATCCATTCACTACGGATCGTCCGGCACGTACCTGCCGGTGAAGGAGATATACAGTCATGGCTACTGTCACGTTTGACAAGGCAACCCGTCTCTACCCGGGTTCCACCCGGCCCGCCGTCGACCAGATCGATCTCGAAGTCGCTGATGGCGAATTTCTCGTTCTCGTCGGCCCCTCCGGCTGTGGCAAGTCCACGACTCTCCGGATGCTCGCAGGCCTCGAAGAGGTCAACGACGGCCGCATTTTCATTGGCGACCGCGACGTCACCGATGTTCCCCCCAAGGACCGTGACATCGCCATGGTGTTTCAGAACTATGCGCTCTACCCGCACATGACGGTCGCCGAGAACATGGGCTTCGCGCTCAAGATCGCTGGCATCGGCAAGGAAGAGCGAGCGAAGCGCGTGCTTGAAGCCGCCAAGCTTCTCGACCTTGAGCCGTATCTGGCCCGCAAGCCGAAGGCACTCTCTGGCGGTCAGCGTCAGCGTGTGGCGATGGGCCGAGCAATCGTGCGTAGCCCCCAGGTCTTTCTCATGGACGAGCCGCTGTCGAACCTCGATGCCAAGCTGCGCGTGCAGACCCGCACCCAGATCGCGTCGCTCACCCGCCGGCTCGGCGTTACCACCGTCTACGTCACCCACGACCAGACCGAGGCGCTCACGATGGGTGACCGCATCGCGGTGCTCAAGGATGGCGTGCTTCAGCAGGTGGGCACCCCGCGTGAGCTCTATGCGGAGCCCAAGAACGTGTTCGTCGCCGGCTTCATTGGCTCCCCTGCCATGAACCTGTTCCCGGCCGATGTCGTCGACGGCGGCCTCAAGTTCGGCACCGCAGTTGCCCCCGTCGACCGCGACACCCTCAGTGGCGCATCCGCGAAGGTCACCATCGGCGTTCGCCCCGAAGATGTTCGGGTATCGAACACGGGCGAGGGCCTCTCGGTGGATGTCGATATCGTCGAGGAGCTCGGCGCCGACGGCTACCTCTACGGCCACACCGAGGTCGACGGCAACCGCGTCGACATCGTTGCCCGCGTCGACGGCCGCTCGCACCCGAACTCGGGTGACCGGGTGTTCATTCTGCCGTCGCCCGACCACATCCACGTCTTCAACACGGAGTCCGGCGAGCGCCTCAGCGCCCCCATCACCGTCTAGAAAGCCTCTACCCGTTCGAGCCTGTCAGCCCCGTCGCATGCGGATCTGGCAGGCTCGAACTCGTCTTAGATCGGATCGACGTCGCTATGGCCTCCCTCAGCATCACCTCCGCAACGGTTGACTCTGCTCTGCTCGACCTGCCGTGGTCGCTCCCCCTCGACGTGTGGCCCGACGATGTGATCGCCGCGCTACCCAAGGGCATCTCCCGGCACCTCGTTCGCTTTGCCCACCTCAGCGGCTATGTGATTGCGATCAAAGAAACCTCGCCTGCGCTGGCCCAGCAGGAGTACGACATGCTGCGGGCATTGCAGCGCCTCGACATCCCGTGCGTCGACCCTCTCGCGGTGATTACCAACCGCACGGACGACGAGGGCAACCCCCTCGATGCTGCCCTGGTAACCCGGCACCTCAAGTTCTCGCTCCCGTATCGGGCCCTCTATTCGCAGACCCTGCGCCCCGAGACGGCAACCCGTCTCGTCGACGCTTTGGCTGTGCTCCTTGTGCGGCTCCACATCATCGGCTTCTTCTGGGGCGACGTCTCGCTCTCGAACACGCTGTTCCGTCGAGATGCTGGCGCCTTCGCCGCCTATCTAGTGGATGCCGAGACCGGCAAGATCTACAACGGCCTCTCCGACGGCCAACGAGAGAACGACCTCGAGATTGCCCGCGTGAACATCGCTGGCGAGCTATTCGACCTGGCTGCGGGCGGGCGGCTCGACGAAAACGTCGACCCCCTCGAGGTGAGCAACCGCATCGTCGCCTCCTACCGCAGCCTGTGGACGGAGCTCACGGGAGCAGAATCCTTCGACTCGTCGGAGCGATGGCGCATCGCGGAACGCGTCGAGCGGCTCAACTCTCTCGGCTTCGACATCGAAGAGCTCGCGATCAAGACCGACGACACGGGCACGAGGGTGCGCATCCAGCCCAAGGTTGTCGACGCTGGCCACCACCAGCGACGGCTGTTGCGGCTCACCGGGCTCGACACAGGCGAGAACCAGGCCCGCCGCCTTCTCAACGACCTCGACTCGTATGCCGCCAGCTATGCCAGACCGGATGCCGACGAAGAGATGGTCGCGCACGAATGGCTCACGAGCGTGTTCGAGCCGGTGGTGCGCGCTATCCCGCGGGAGCTCAAAGGCAAGCTCGAGCCCGCGGAAGTATTCCATCAGCTGCTGGATCACCGGTGGTATCTGTCTCAGGATGCTGGCCGCGACATCCCGCTCGCCGAGGCCGTGACCTCCTACATCGACACGGTGCTGCGGCACCGCCGCGACGAGGCCACAATGTTTGATCCCGTCACGGGTGCCATCACCGTGCCGATTCAGATCATCCCCGACCAGGACATCGACTGGCGCGACCGGGTGTAGAAGAGCCCGGCGATAGTGACGTTCGCCGGGCTCTCCACACGTGCTGTGGCGTTACTTGCGCTTCTTGCCCTGCGCCCGCAGCTTTGAGATTTCATACAGGGTCACGGATGCGGCGATGCCGGCATTGAGCGACTCGGTTGCGGCGTTGATCGGAATCGACACAACCGCATCACACGTCTCGGTCACCAGGCGCGAAAGGCCCTTGCCTTCGCTGCCGACGACAATGACGAGAGGCTCGTTGGCCCACG
>NZ_JBACFR010000105.1:0-31732 GCF_056262345.1 Homoserinimonas sp. | reverse complement strand
GTTTTCGGGGGTGCCGAGCGACTAGCTTAGGCTGCCCCCCGCCTGGGCCGCAGGGCAGAGCGCCGAACCGGCTACTCTGCCCTGCGGCGAAGCAGTCGCACTCCGAGGCCCAGCCCGCCGAGGGCGAGAAGTGCAACCGCCAGGGCCACGAGCATCCCGGGTTCTGTTCCCATGAACGGCAGGGCCGAAACCGACGAGACCGCAGCTGGTGCGACAGTGACGCTCACCGTGCCGGTCGCCGTCAAGCCAGACGCGTCGGTGAACGTGTAGGTGATGACCTCAACGCCCGAGAAGCCGGCCCGCGGGGTGAAGGTGATCGTTCCGTCGGGGTTGATCACCGCTGTGCCGTTCTTGGGCGGTGTGACGGAGGTTACGACGAGACCCGTCCCCGTGCCGCTGCCCGAGACGTCGAAGGAGAAGGAGCGACCTGCTGCACCCTTCGCAACGCTGGGCGCCGCGAACGGGCGCACGGAGACTGTCACCGTCGCCGTGACGGAGGTGCCGGCCGCGTCCCGTGCCGTGTAGGTAAAGGTCTCGATGCCGGAGAATCCCGCGGCGGGCGTGTAGCGCACGCCCGTTGCCGTGAAGGTCACTGTGCCCCGCGCGCTAGGAGTTCCCGTGCCCGTGATGACGAGGCCGGTTCCCCCGTCGTTCGCGAGAACGTCGATGTCGAGCGGCTTGCCGGCATTCGTCGCTGCGAGGTCATCGGGAGCCAGGGGAGTGACGAGGATGCTCACGGTCGCGTTGTCGGTGCCGCCAGCGCCAGAAAGGGCGTAGGTCAGGGTGTCGAGCCCCGAATAGTTCGCGGAGGGTGTGTAGGCGAGGTCGCCGTTCGTGGCGATGGTGACAGTTCCGTGCAATGCCGCCGCATGGGAGGTGACGGTGAGCCCCGTGCCGATGTCGTTCGTCAGCACGGTGAGGGTGGCCGCCGTGTTGAGCGGGGTCGTTATCGAGTCGTCAACCGCGCGTGGTGTGACGGTGACGGTGACGGTGGCCGTGGCGGTTCCGCCGTCGTCGTCCGTGAGGGTAAACGTGTAGGAGGCGCTGCCCGAGAATCCGGTCGTGGGCGTGAAGACCGCGTTGCCGTCAACGAGCGCGACGGTTCCGTTGACCGGGCTACCGACGCTGGTCAGTTCGAGTCCCGTTCCTGTTCCCGCAGCTTCAAGGGTCGCGGCCGTTGACGTGACTGCGGTGCCCGTTGGAGTCGTGGTCGAGCGATTGCTGGCCGTCGGAGTGACCGTCACGGAGACCGTGGCTGTCGACGTGCTGCCCGTAGCATCCGTCACCGTGTATTGGAAGCTCGCCTCGCCCGAGTATCCCGGCCTAGGAACGAATACGGGGTTTCCGGAGACGAGCGAAACCGAGCCGTTTGTCGTACTGCCGACGGAGGTCAGAGTGAGTCCCGTGCCGGTGCCCGCCCCCACCAGCTCTGAAGCGGAAACGGTGAGGCTCGTGTTCACGGGAGTCGTCTTCGAGGCGGGCGCAGCCACGGGGCTGACCGTCACGGTGACAGTAGCCGTCGCGGTGCGGCCAGCATCATCCGTTATTTCATAGGTGAAGGCTGCATTGCCGGAGAAGTCGTCCTCGGGTGTGTAGACGATCGCGCCGGCCGAAATTGCTGCCGACCCCGACGATGGGGTCGAAACATCCGTAATCTCAAGGCCCGTTCCAGCGTCATTCGCCAGGACGGTGACGGTGACGGGAGTGCCAGCTGGGGTCGACTTGTTGTCGTTCGTTGCGATCGGAGTGATCGTTATCGTGACCGTATTTGTTGCAGTCCTGCCCGCACCGTCGGTAACGGTGTAGGAGAACGAGTCGGTGCCCGAGGTGCCAGCGGTCGGGGTGTATCGATACCCACCGGTGACCGTTGAGCGGGTTCCGCCGGTGGGTGCGCCTACGGCGGTAATCGTGCCACCCGTGCCCGCGGTTGCCGCGAGCAAACTCGCTGTGGTCACGACGACCGATGAGTTGGCTGCGACGGTCGTCGTCACGGGTCCCGCCGTCGGGAGCACCCGTACGGCGTAGGTTTCCGTCGCGGTGAGGCCGTCGTCATCGGTGAGCGTGAAGGTGAACGAGGCGTTGCCGGAGAACCCAGGAGTCGGGACGAAGACGGGGGAACCGGCCACGATCGAGACGCTTCCGTTGACGGCGTTGCCGACCGAGGTCAGCTCGAGCCCCGTTCCCACGGAATTATCGAGCAGTGTGTCGGGGTCGATCGTGACGGTGACATCGACATAGGTGCTGGTGTTGAGTCCGGCCGCGGCGATCGGATTCACGACGACGTAGACGGTCACATCGCCGCTAGCCGTCGAGTAGACGAAGGTGTCATTGCCTGAAAAGCCGACCGGTGGCGTGTAGGTGAACGCGCCGCCCGAGTAGGTTGCCGTGCCTCCCTCGGCGGTAGTCGTGGGCGAAACGAATCCGAGAACTCCGGATGCGGGGAGCGTGACGGGCACATCCGACTGCGTCGCGAGCTCGACCTGCGTGCGGGCGATCGTGGGAGCATCCGGCGACGGGTCTTCGTTGCCCACCGCGTAGGCCTGGTTCGCGAGCGGGCCGGGAGTCATGGGCGCCGTTGCGCTGACCGTCACCGTGGCGGTCGCCCCGACGGCGAGGCGGCCGCCGTTGCAGGTCGCGACCGTCTTTGAGGTGTTGAGTACACAGGAGGTGTCGGTGCTCGTCACGGTCGTGTTGGTGAGACCTGCGGGGAGCGTGTCCGTGAGTACGAAGCCCGACGTGATGCCCGGTCCGTCGTTCGTGACCGTGACTTGCCACGTGATGTTCTGACCGACGCCGATTTTCACGGGCCCTGTCTTGGTGACGGAGAGGGACGACTCCTGGGCTGTTGCACAGTTCGTCGCATCGCTCTTCGAGTTGTTGGGAGCCTGTACGGTGCTCACCAACTGGAAGGTGGGGTTCCCGCTCGCGGGGTTGGTCACAGAGATTTGACGCATCTTGCCGTCGGTGGCGATGAAGGCGAGGTTTCCGTTGGTCATCGTAAAGGCGGAGCCATAGCTGGCCTTGGGCAGGGCCGGAACATCGAACGTCGTGACAGTGCCCGCTGTGGCCAACACACCATTAATGTCGATGCGGTAGATCGACGGGGACTTGTTGTAGTTGGCAGCCCAGAGAAACCCTGACTTGAACGTCAAGTCGGCAAAGACGGGTGCTGGTCCTGGGGTCAACGTTATGGTCGTGCGAGTGGGACGAGGTGTGCTGTTCTCGCCCGTCACATCCTTAAGGCCTGCAATCTTGTGGATGCTCGATGTTCCGCCGTTTCCGGACGCGACGTAGTAGTTGCCCACAGCATCGAACTCGCCGCTGTCCCAGAGTGCGCTGTCGTAGGTTCCCAGTGCCGGCGCCGAGAGACCTAGGGGGGCGAGGGTGCCGTCGTCTTTGATACGAACAAAGCTGCCGAGGACACTTGTGCCCTTGGCGTAGCGCGTGCCGTAGAGGTACTCGTCCGCGGGGTTGAAAGCGAGGGCGTTGTAAAGATTGTCACCGCTTTGCGTCGTCGGGAACGGAGTCCAGACCGAGGTGCCCTGGCTGGTGTAACTGCCAGTGCTGAGCGTGAGGACGCCACCAGAAGATTCCGTCTGCGCGAAGAATCGCGGCTCGGTGCAGTCGAAGGCGGGCGAGGCGGCTGCTGTCGCCGCTGGGACCGAAATTGCGGAGATCCCGCCGAGCGCGAGAGCAACAGCGAGGGCGCTCGCAATGGGTGCCATCGTTCGACGAAGGGTCGGGTGTGCCATCGGGTTGGCCTCTCGCTAGGAGGAATGCTGCCCTCGGGAAAGGGCGTTGTAGTCGCGCGGGATAGAGAGTCCCTCTTGGTATATTGCCGGGGTCTGGCGCGCTTCGGGGCCGCACAACGTGAATTTCCCCCGGATTGGGGGTGCCGCTTCCGCGCATGGGTGTCGCTGTGCCACAGATGGGTGAACAGTGAAGACATGTCGTCTGCAACCGCCGTTCTTGCCGATTCTTACGGGCGCGTCCGCGAATCCGTCCTCCATGTGACGCGCGGGCTCACCGCCGACCAGCTCTCCTACAGGGTTGACGGCGAGGCGAATACGATCGCCTGGCTCATCTGGCACCTCACGAGAGTTCAGGATGATCATGTTGCGGATGCGATGGGTGCGGAGCAGGTGTGGACGGCCCGTGGTTTCGCCCAGGACTTTGGGCTGCCATTCCCGCCGTCGGCTACCGGTTACGGGCAGTCTGCCGACGAGGTCGCTGCGGTGCAGGGAGTCTCAGTTGACCAGCTTGTCGCCTACCACGAGGCCGTTTGCGCACGCACGCTCGAGTTCATCGCGATCCTCAGCGATGACGACCTCGACCGGGTGATCGACACCTCCTGGGACCCGCCCGTCAGCCTCGCCGTGCGACTCGTCAGTGTGATCGCCGACGACCTCCAGCATGTCGGGCAGGCGGCCTTCATCAGGGGAGTCATCGAGCGGCGTTGACCGCCGCGATTCTTCGGCCGCGCGGCGGGAAGGATGCGTCCCCGGCGCACTAGCGCGAAGCGTCGATCCGCCTGAACGTGACGCGCATCCATTCGCGCCAGGTTCCCGCGGCGCATCTCAGCTCCCAGCGCGCCGACATTGTTGCGGGGCCGGTAAACGCCAGGATCGCTCGCGCGTCTCCCGCGTCGATCGCGTACCGGCCTCTGCTGTCGACCGCGCCGTTGCTGTGCTCGATCGAGCCGTCTTGCTCATAGGACGTCTGGAGGATCCCGCCGTCGGGTTGCGGGGAGGGCGTCAGAATTTCGAGCGATTGCCGGCGTTCGCCTGAGATGACAACGTCGACTCGGTGGGCGAGGTGGATGCCTCCGGGGAGAAACTCGTAGATGTCGCGACCGTGCCATCCCTCGGTTTCGCCATCGTCTGCCACGAGCACGCCCGTCGTCTCCCAGGTGCCCGCGAGCCGGGCGAGAGTGCGCGAGGCGGTTGTCTCCATTAGCTGAATATGCGGCGACTTGCGCGCGCTGTCAACGCTCGGATGGTGCCTTTATTCGTGAGGCATGCGCCCCAGGAAATTTCGAGGATCAAGTGGTGGCCGTTTAGATTCGTTCAGCCTCCCGCGGAATGCCTCGTCGATAGCGCCGACATAGAGCCACCCCATGAGCAGTTCGTTATCGCGCAGGCCGTGGGCAGCCCGCACCTCGGGCGCATTCGTGAGCATCCCCGTGCGCCACATCACGCCCCAGCCCGCGGCCCAGAGAGCAAGTTCGAGCAAGTGTGCTGCGCCAGCAGCTGTCGCATGCTGCTCCCATTCGGGGACTTTCGGATGCTCCGTAGGGCTCGCGACGATGGCGATGAGCAGCTCTGCGCGAAACGGCTTTGTGGTGAATTCACCGGGCTCACGAATCTCGCCCTCTGCGGCATCCATCGCTTTCGCCAGCCGCATGCGGTCGTCGCCCCGCAGCGTAATCAGACGCCACGGCCGCAACGCCTTGTGATCGGCCACGGGAGTCACCGCGGCGAGGATCTCGACCAGCTCGGCATCCGTCGGCGCTGCTGGGCCGACCTTGGAGACAGACCGGCGGGCGGCCATCGCCGAGAGCAGCGGATGCGAGTCAGAAGTCATGCATGCCATTCTCGCCCCAGAGGGCGCCGGATGCTGCCCGCGGGGTCAGCGCGCAGCATCCCACCAGTCCAGCACTCTGGTGCCGCTCAGTGTGAGCCACCGCGAGGCTTCGCCCTCGGGCACGTCGATATCGAACCAGGTGCGGCCGGCCAGGGGAGTGCCCTGCAGCCAGGTGCCGTCGGGTTGGCGTGCCTGGCGAACGAGTTCGACGGCATCCTCCAGCCTTGGGTCAGGTGGCGTCTCGTCGAGCAGGGCAGCAGCGCGAAAATAGTCGAGTGCGGTCAGAGCGCTGTAGCGCCAGCGGTGCGGATGCACGAACTGGGCGATAAAGTCGCCAACCGGTTCGCCCGTGGTTGCCCTCCGGAGCAGCCGCCGCTCGAGCAGGTATTCCTCGCCTCCGTGGCGGGCCTCCCGCAGGCTCGGGTCTGCCGTTATCTGCTCGTAGGCGAGCATCTCGCGCAGGGCGTTGAGGGTTGAATGGAACGACGATCGGGTGGAGTTGCCCTCCTCTGCCTCGCAGTTCCATCCGCCGTCCTGCAGGCGGTGGGCGGGAAACCACGCCACCAGGTCAGAGACGTCGGCTCCCAGCCACGCGCCGTTGGCGAGGGTGAAGGCGTTGATGCACACGTCGATCTCCCCTCCCCAGTAGGGCAGATCGTCATATTCCCAACGGCTGTTCGCCGCGAGCTTGTCGGCCGTGCCCTCAAGTGCCGCAGCGTCGACTCCCCATTCACGCAGGTCCTTGAGCGACCAGGTTGTTGCCGTCCACGGCTGGCCGGGTTGCTCTGATTCTGGGCTGCCGAAGTGCCCTGCCGGAAAGTACGCGCCGCCATCCCACTGACCATCCTCGTCTTGGTGGGCCAGCAGCTCGGCACCGTGACCTTCGGTGGCGACGCGCGACCTGGTCGCCTGCCACACCTCCGGAGGGGCCCCAGCGAGGTCACGCTCGACTTGCCAGCGCAGCGCGGGGTCGGAATCCAAGAGCCAGTCGAGCACGCGGGTGTCTGTCGCCATGGGACCTGTCCCTTCCGGTAATGCCTCGGGTGGTCTCGTTACCGCCCGAGTATCTGGTCTCGCGCCTCGCGCCGCAAGACCTTGCCGATGAGCGAGCGGGGCAATTCGTCGACGGCGAGGATGCGCTTGGGCACCTTGTAGGCGGCGAGTCGTGCGCGACAAAAGTCGCGAATTGATTCCCCGTCGAGAGCGACACCCTCGCGCAGCACCACGGCGGCAGCAACATCTTCTCCGCCCTGTTTGCGAGGCAAGCCGACCACGGCCGAGGCCATGACATCCGGATGCTCGCTCAGTGTGCTCTCGACCTCACTGGGGGAGACGTTGAACCCGCCCGTGATGATGAGCTCCTTGAGCCTGTTGACGATCGTGACGAAGCCATCCCCCGAGACGGTGGCGATGTCGCCGCTGCGAAGCCATCCTCCCGGCAGGAGCGCCTCTGCGGTGTCGGCGGGCCGCCCCCAGTACCCCTGAAAAACCTGGGGACCGCGGATGAGCAGCTCGCCGGATTCGCCGAGAGGGCGGTCGATTGTGGGGTTTTCGGGGTCGACCACGCGAATCTCGGTGCTGGGGAACGGCACCCCCACCGTGCCCGGTCGCCGGGTTGGCCCCATCGGGTTTCCGAGCGCTACGGGCGAGCTCTCGGTCATGCCATAGCCCTCCACGAGGAGGCCGCCGGTCGCCTCTTCCCAGCGTTCGACGGTCGCGACGGGCAGGCTCATGGCTCCCGAGATGGCGAAACGAATTGTGGAGAGGTCGATCGAGCCGCGCAGCGCAGAGCGGGCAAGCTGGTCGTAGATGGGCGGCACGGCGGGCAGAAATGTGGGCGGGCTGGTGCGCACAGCGGCCTTGACCAGGTCAACGTCGAACTTGGGGAACAGCACAAGCTTTGCGCCCATGCTCATGGCGAAGGTGAGGCACAGCGTCATGCCGTACGCGTGAAAGAGGGGGAGCACGCCGTAGAAGGTCTCTTTGCCATCCACGAGTCCCGGCACCCAGGCGCGGCCCTGCATCGCGTTCGCACGCAAATTGGAGTGGGTGAGGATGGCACCCTTGGGGTGGCCGGTTGTTCCACTCGTGTACTGCAATAGGGCGACGTCGTCGATCGCCGGTCCTGCGACTCGTCGCGAGATGCGGCGGTGGTCGAGCAGCGCCTTCCAGGTGAGCAGATGCCGCGCCTTCGGCGTGCTGGTCAGCTGCGCGCGAGAGGCCCGGGCCTTGGGGACGGGCAGGCGCAGCGCCACCCGCTTGCCGAAGGGCAGCGCCGTGGTGATGTCGACGCTCACGATGTGCTCTACGGCCAGGTCGCGGGGGAACGCGGCGATCGTGTCGTAGGTCTTATCCCAGACGACCGCGAACTGGGCGCCATGGTTTTCGAACTGATGGCGAAGCTCACGCGCGGTGTAGAGCGGATTATGTTCGACGACGATCGCGCCGAGCCTGAGGGCTGCGTAGAAGGCGACAACATGCTGCGGGCAGTTGGGCAGCACGAGCGCAACTCGATCACCCTTTTTGACCCCCAGCCGGCGCATCCCTTCTGCCGCGCGGTCGATCTGTTCCCCCAGATCGCGATAGGAGGTCACGGCTCCGAAGAATTCGAGGGCCGGTCTCGGGCCGAAGGCCTTGATGCTCGCGGACATCATCTGAGGCAGGGTTTGTGAGGGCTCGTCGATCTCGGCTTCGACCCCCTCGGCGTATGAGGAGAGCCATGGTCGTGATTCGTAGGGGTTGCTCGACACGACTCCATCCTCCCGCTAACCGTGCTGTGTGTGTGCCGGGAGGCTGTGATCTAGCTGATCTTGCGCCGGTAGATGGTGATGGCGAAGCCGTAGGCGATAACGAGGATGCCCACGAGCCAGGCGAGGGCGACCAAGATCTCTGTGCCGACCGGCTGTTGGGAAAACAGGGCGCGCGTTGTGTCGACAATGGAGGTGACCGGCTGGTTCTCGGCGAACCAGGCCACGGGGGCCGGCATCGAGTCGGTGGGCACAAAGGCCGAGCTGATAAAGGGCAAGAAGATCAAGGGATAGCTGAAAGCGCTTGCCCCATCGATGGTCTTTGCCGAGAGCCCCGCGATCACCGCGATCCAGGTCAGGGAGAGCGTGAACAGAATCAGGATGCCGGCAACGCCGAGCCACGCACCGAGCGATGCGCCGGTGCGAAATCCCATGAGGAGAGCGACTCCGATCACAATTGCGACCGAGACCATATTCGCCACGAGAGAGGTGAGAACGTGCGCCCAGAGCACGCTCGACCGCGCGATCGGCATGGACTGGAACCGCTCGAAGATGCCGCCCTGCATGTCGAGAAACAGCCGGTAGGAGGTGTAGGCGATGCCAGAAGCGATCGTGATGAGCAAGATGCCGGGCAGCATGTAGTCGATGTACGACTCGTTTGAGCCCGTGTCGATCGCTCCGCCTAAGACATAGACGAACAGCAGCATGAGAGCGATCGGGGTCACCGCAGTGGTGATGATCGTGTCGGGGCTGCGCAGAATGTGGCGCAGCGACCGGCTGGTGAGCACGCCGGTGTCGGCGATAGCGTGGGCGGTCATCGGTCTTCCTTCGTGTCTCCGACGAGTGCGAGAAAGACCTCCTCGAGTGTCGGCCGCTTCTCGACATACTCGACGGTGGCCGAGGGCAGAAGCTGGGTCAGCTCCGCGAGCGTGCCGCTGTGGATGATGGTTCCCTGGTGCAGGATGGCGATGCGGTCGGCGAGATGCTCTGCCTCATCGAGGTACTGGGTGGTGAGCAGAACTGTTGTGCCGCGGCCCGCGAGCTGAGTGATCGTCTGCCATACCTCGAGGCGCGCCTGGGGGTCGAGACCCGTTGTCGGCTCGTCGAGAAAAACGACCGGCGGGTCGCCGATCAAGCTCATGGCGATATCAAGCCTTCGGCGCATTCCGCCCGAATATGTTGCTGCTCGTCTCCCGCCGGCTTCTGTGAGCGCGAACCGGGCGAGCAGGTTATCCGCGATCATGCCGGGGTCGGGCAGGTGGCGAAGCCTGCCAATGAGCACGAGATTCTCTCTGCCGGTGAGGATGTCGTCGATTGCCGCAAACTGGCCCGTGAGACTGATGGATTCGCGCACCCTGCTCGCATCGGAACCAACGTCGTAGCCGTTTACGGTTGCCGTGCCGGCATCCGCTCGCAGCAGTGTCGCAAGGATGCGAATCAGGGTCGTCTTGCCAGCGCCGTTCGAGCCGAGCAGGGCAAAGATGCTGCCGCGCACGACCTCCACATCGACGCCGCGCAGCACGCGTACATCCTTAAACGACTTCTCGATGCCCCGCGCGCTGATGGCCGCGTCGGCGATCATGGCTGTTCCTTTCGCTCCGCTTCCTCGATAGACCTCACCAGGCGGGCGCGTTCCGCATCGATCCAGTGCTTGCCGTTATAGGCCTGAGCAAAGGTCTCGGCGAACTCCACGGGGTCGTCACCGACGATCTCGTGGATGGGAGTGCCATCGGTGGCGGCTCGCTCCCAGAGGTCGGCCAGATCGCCGAACATGGTGATGAGGGTGTCTCCGTCGGTGATGCCGCCGAAGTGCAGAAAGTAGCGATGCATGGCCTTGGCCGCGGTGCTGTATGGCTCGGGGAGGCCGTCGATACGTGCCTTGTCTTGCCGGTATTGCTTCTTCTGGTCGAGCGGCCCGGTGAGGGCTTCGATCCACTTTGCAGCCATGCTTACTCTCCTTTGTGGGGATAGTCGGTGTCGTGAGGATGCTTGGTGTGGCTCTGAATCTGTTCGATTCGATTGGCGAGAAAGCGCCAGCTCTGCCAAAACTCGTCTAGGTAGTCGCTGCCCTTCGCATTGAGCGAATAGACCTTGCGGGGCGGCCCCTTCTCGGAGGGGACCTTGGTTACGTCGGCGAGGCCGCGCTGCTCGATCCTCACCAGCAGCGCGTAGACGGTGCCCTCGACGATGTCGGAGAATCCTTCTTCGCGCAGGCGGGCGGTGATCTCGTATCCATAGGCGGGTTTCTCGGCAAGAATCGCGAGGACGATGCCTTCGAGTGTGCCTTTGAGCATCTCGGTCATCTGTTTGCCCATTGCGACCTCTTTCGTTACCTAGTGATGCTGACTACCACTAGATAGTAACGCCGAGTACCGGTAGATAGCAACACTGAATACTCGCCCAGTGACGACGGCAATCCGGGCGTGCCACGAGGGGTTGCAACTCAAGCGAGCGGCACGTCGCGCTCGGCTCCCGGCGCGGGGTCTGGCAGCCGCCGCATCCTCACGCCATTGATGATGCCGCCGCAGGCCGCGAGGAGCGGAACGAGCAAAGCGATTTGCAGAGCAATAGGGCCAGCCTCGCTGTTAATGCGAACCACCTCGGCAGCAGCATCCGGGGGTTCGTCGGCGAGGAGTTCGGCGAGTCCCGAGTTCGACATAAGTTCGGCATCCGCTTCGAGCACCGCCACGACCCGTTCCTGCTGGTCGGCAGAAAGCACTGTGCTCGCCTGGGTGAGCGTCGTGAAGCTTGTGGCGAGGGCAGCCAGCAGAATTGCCCCCGCAAACGCCAGTCCGAACGAGAGCCCGAATGACCCCGCGGCCGAGTTCACGCCGGCCGCCTCGCTCACCCGCTCCTCTGAGATCGGCGACAGCGTGTAGTTATTGAGCTGCGACACGAGCAGCCCGAGGCCGCACCCGCTAATGATGAGCGGGATGGTGAGGTACCACCCGCTCTCAGCGATCGGCACAATCGGGATCAGCACGACGAGACCGACCGCCGACAGGATAAAGCCGAGCAGTACGAGATGTGCGGGGCGACCTCGACCCCTCCGGCCGGCGATGATTGCCACCGCGAACATGCTGAGCGACAGTGGGGCGATCGACAGGCCCGCCAACAGGGCGTCGTATTCGAGCACGATTTGCAGGTAGAGGGGTAGCACGATCATGGTGCCCCCGAGCGAAACCTGTTGCAGCAGTTGACCTGTGGCGCCAGCCCGGAACATGCGCGAGTCGAAGAGCGCTGGGTCGATAAGGGTCGCCGCTCCGCGCCGTTTGCGCGATCTCAGCCATAGACCGAGCCCCACCAGGCACACAACGCCGACGCCGATGGTGAGCCCAACGTACGAGGCGCCTTCTTGCCACAGCAGAATCCCCAGAACAATTCCGCCCATTCCTACGACCGAAAGCGCCGAGCCCGCCCAGTCCACCGCCCGTGAGCCCGTGTAGGCGACATCCTTAACCAGCTTCGCTCCGATCAGTACCACCGCGATAATCACCGCTTCAAGCAGAAACCCGATCCGCCACGACAACAGACTCGTGATGGCTCCGCCGAGCAGCGGACCTATCGCCGCGGCAATTGCGGCGGATGCTCCCACGAGTGCATAGACCCGCTTCTGGTGAGCGCCCGAGAAGTTGCCGTGGATGAGTGACTGCATGGCGGGCAGGAGAAGAGAGGCGCCGAGGCCGCCGATCACCGACCAGAAAATGATGATTGCGGTCAGGCTCGTCGCGAGCGTCATGGCGATGGCCCCGATCGCATAGGCGACGAGGCCGAGAATGTAGGCCAGCTTGCGGCCGATCAGGTCGCCCATTTTGCCGCCGATAAGGATGAACGCGGCGGAGACCAACGCCTCGAGGGCTATCGCGCTCTGCACACCGCTCGCGGTTGCGCCGATGTCAGAAACCACCGCCGAGATCGACACGTTCATCAGTGACGTGTCAAAGACCAGAACGAACATCGCCATGGCGAGGAGAAGCGCCAGACGCCCGTTGAATGGTGCCGGTCGGTCGAGGTCACCGGTCATACGGGCAGTGAAGCACGACGCGCCAGCGCCGGGCGGGGTCGGCGGGGAGATCACCCTCGCCGGGTGACAGATGCGGGGCACCGAGGTGGTGTGATCAACAGACATCACCACTGAAAGGAACTGACATGGCAAAGGCAGATGGCGTTTTCATCTACATCGGTACATACGCGAACGAGGCGGATGCACGTTCCGACTACGACATCGTTAAGGATTTGCACTCGTCTGGCGCGGTCGGCACGTTCGATGCCGCGGTGTTGACAAAAGACGACAAAGGCAAGGTGCATGTCAACAAAGACGAAACGGCGATGCGGCTCGGCGGTTGGACAGGAGCTGGCGTTGGCGCGGTCATCGGGCTGCTCTTTCCTCCCGCCCTCGTCGCCACGGCGCTCGCCGGCAGCGCGATTGGGGCAGCAACCGGTCACATAGCGCGTGGGCTTTCACGCAATGACGTCAAGGAGCTCGGCGAACTCATCGACTCGGGTGAGGCGGCCCTGCTCATCGTGGGGGAGACCACTCTGGGGTCTGCTCTCGAGAAGGCCGAACTCAAGGCAGAGAAGCGAGTGGCCAAAGAGCTCGATGTGAGCGTGAAGGATATCGATGCTGCGGTCAAGGAGGCCGCGGGCGAAGTCGCCTAGAGCGTCACACCGCGTGGGGGTCTCGCACCGAACTCAGCAATGCTGAGGGTCAGGTGCGAGACACCACCGCGTTATCGAGTTCATCCGCATCAACGCCCGGCGTGACGGCACGGTTGGTCAGCAGCACGTAGGCAACGCCGGCCGTGGGATGCACCCAGAACTGGGCCCCCGACCATCCGGCGTGACCGTAGACATCGCGGTCGATCAGCCCCGGCGCGCGCGTGCGGAGGTTCCAGGTGAAGCCCCAATCCTGGCCGCGGGAGGCGACATAGGGCTCGAGCCGCGGAATGTCTCCCGTGAGGGGACGGCGCATCATCGACAGGGTCGTCGGCTGCACGATCTCTCCAGAATCCCGCAGCAGTGCCGCGCCAATGGCGAGCAGGTCCTCGGCACGGCCGATGAGCCCCGCTCCGGGGTGGCGCAGGGCCGCGAAGCGCTGGATGTCCACTCCGGCGTCGGCTGCGTCGGCGATCTCGTGAGGGTCGGAGGCTTCATCGAGTGTGATGCCTGTGGCGCCGACGGGGTCGAGCAGGTCGGCGACCGCAGCATCCCAGGTCGTCGATAGGCGAGCCTCGATCATGCGGGCAATGCCGGCAAACGCAATCGTGGAATAGCGGGACACTGTGCCAGCGGCGAAGTCCTGCTCGCCGAGAAGCCCTGCTTCGAGCCCCGCGCTGCTGTCCATCGCGGGTTCGGCGATTCCCGATGTGTGGCTCGCCAGATGGCTCAGGCGCACGACGTCGCTCCTCGCCGCCCCGAAGGCGGGCATGTCGGCCTGCAGTGGTGTCTCTGGCGTTGCGAGCCCCCGCTCGATCATGCGGGCCGCAACCAGGCCAACAAGCGGCTTGGTGACGGAGAAGAGTCGGTAGTGATCCCCCACCCGAGCGCGGCGCGAGCCGGACGCGCCGAACGCCTCAACCGCCTGGATTCCCGACGCGGTTGCGATGCCGAGAACAGCGGTCGGCAACGCGCCAGAATCTGTTTGGCGCTTGGCCCATTCGAACGCGTGGGCAAAAGATTCAGGCACGGCATCTCCTCAATGTGGGCGGCGGCGGCGTTTGCCCTTGCCTGGGGGCAGGGGTTGCGCGATCCCGAAGGTTATTCGACCCTAGCGAGAGGATCGCTTACATAGGGAACGCTTACCTAGGATGGAGCGAACCGCCGATAAGAACGGGGCGTGATCGAGGTGGCCACAACCGAGGGACCGGGGCGGGTGCGCGTCGGGATCTCGGGCTGGCGTTATGCGAGCTGGCGAGGGGACTTCTACCCGCGAGGTCTGCCCCATAAGCGGGAGCTCGAGTACGTCGGCGAGCACATGTCAACGCTTGAGCTCAACGGATCGTTCTACTCGCTTCAGCGCCCCGCCAGCTACCTGAGGTGGCGCGGCTCGGTGCCGGCCGACTTTGTCTTCGCGGTCAAAGGCTCCCGCTACGTCACGCACATGCTGAGGATGAGGGATGTCGACGCAGCGCTCGCCAACTTTTTCGCCTCCGGTGTGCTGGCATTGGGTGATCAACTCGGGCCGATTCTGTGGCAGCTGCCCGAGCGACAGCATTTTGAGCCCCGCTCCCTTGAGGCGTTCTTGTCGGGGCTCCCTCGCACAACAGGAGAAGCGCTGCACCGGGCGAGGCGCCACGACGCGCGAATCGGTGACCGCGCCTGGCTCGAGATAGAACACGATAGGCCGATCCGCTACGGATTCGAGCCGCGTTCGGTCACCTTCGAGAACGACGACCTGCTGTCGATGCTGCGCGAATACGACACCGCTCTTGTCGTCTCGGATGCGGCGGGGCGCTGGCCAGCATTCGGTGCGACAACGGCATCCTTTGTTTACGTGCGCCTTCACGGTGCCGAAGAGCTTTATGCCAGCGGATACACCGATAAGCAACTCAACGACTGGGCGTCGCGCATTGCGGGGTGGCGCGAGGGGACCTCCGTCGCAGACGGCTCGCCCCGCGATGTGTATGTGTACTTCGATAACGACGCCCGCGGACACGCACCGCACGACGCCGTGGCGTTGGCGCAGCGTGTGGGGGATTCACGCGCTTAGAGCTAGCCGTGAGCGGTCGAGCAAGTTTTCTGCACGCAGCGCCGCCGAGCGTCTAACGTTGGTCGCGGATGAGGGAGAGCCGATGGCGACGCAACCGCAACCGTTTGAGGTTTATCAAGCGGGCATCCTGCTGCATGGCACCAAGGCCAATCTGCAGGTCGGCGACCTTCTGGTGCCGGGCAGGTTATCCAACTTTGCCGAGGGTAGAACGATGAACCACATCTACGTGACCGAGACGCTGGATGCTGCCACCTGGGGTGCCGAGCTGGCGCAGGGCGAAGGGCGTGGCCGCATCTTCATAGTGGAGGCAACCGGTGCGCTTGAGGACGACCGCAATGTCACGGACAAGCGGTTTGCTGGCAATCCCACCCGCTCGTTTCGCACGACTGAGCCGGTAAGGATCGTGGGCGAAATCGAGGACTGGGTTGGGCACTCTGCCGAGCAGGTGCAGACGATGCTCGATAACCTCGCCGAGCTGCGGAGGCAGGGCCTCGACGTCATCGAGGACTAGTGCTGAGCGCCGCTACCCCGCTGTAGCTGAGTGCCGCTAGTTCGGCCCGAGAACCGAGTCGCCGACCTCTCCCGCCGCTTCCCCCTTGAGTTCGATCAGCATGGAGTGGGTCGGCGATGTGCCGATGTTCTCTCCGTAGTGGTGCTGAGCGGGTAACCACACGGCCTGCCCTGATTCGAGGGCAACATCGAGCGAGCGCTCACCCAGGGTGAGTCGACGCTCGAAGTCGGAGAGGGTCACCATGACGCTGTTGGGATGCGAGTGGGGCGTAGTTTTCTGACCTGGTTGGTCGGTGTATTCGAGAACGCGAACGTGCTCGTTTTCGAATACCAGGCGGTAAAAATCGGGGTTCGAGGTGATGGGGTCGTTGTCGGTCATGCGCGGAGGGTACGCCTCGGTGCTGAGTGCCGCTCGAGTTCGGCCGCGCAAGCGAAAGTCCGTTTCCTTGCAATCTCCGAGTCGCGCCTCTACTATCGAAATTCGATATGTAAATATCGAAAAACGATAGGAGCAGTAATGACCAGAGCGGCTATCGCCCTGTCCAAGGTGTTTCTCGTTCTCGTGGCGCTCGCGGGGCTCTTCGTGCAGGTCGTGCTGTTGCCGATTCAGGCGGCCGAATCTGCCGCTGAGTTCCCCGAAGTCGAATTTTTGCGCATCCCCATCCTCGTCCTCGGAATCCTCTTTGTGGCCTGCGGCCAGGTCGTGGTCGTGTGCGTCTGGGCCTTGCTGTCTCTCGTGCGACGCGATGCCATCTTCAGCACTCGCGCGTTCAAATACGTTGACACGATGATCGCCTCGCTCGCGCTGGCCGCTGCCATCGTCGTCGCGATCCTCCTCATTCTGGAGTTCACGGCCGACGCAGGCCCGCCCGGCCTGTTCGTCTTGGCGCTCGGTGTCGCCACGGCGTGCGCGGCACTCGCCCTCGTGCTCATTGTCATGCGCAGTCTGCTCGCCAAAGCATCCGAGCAGGCTCAGTATCTGGACGAGGTGGTGTGATGGCCATCGTCGTCAATCTCGATGTCGCCTTAGCCAAGCGCAAAATGTCGGTAACCGAGCTTGCGGATGCCGTGGGCATCACGGTCGCCAACATTTCGGTTCTCAAAAACGCCAGGGCCAAGGCGGTGCGCTTCACGACCCTCGACGCCATCTGCAGGGTTCTCGAATGCCAGCCGGGGGACATCCTGGCCTGGGTGCCTGACGCGCCCTGAGAATGCGCGGGACACGGTGGGGGTCATCCTCCGGGTGTGATGAGATCGCCGCCCGATGCGAGCAGCGTGGGGAGATGACGAAGAGCCTGCCAACATGACAGCCGGTGACGCGCTTCCGAGCTGGAACGAGGGACCGGCCAAGCAAGCAGTGGTCGACTTCGTTTCGCGATCGACAATGCCGGGGCCGTCGTTCATAGACCCGGCCGATCGAATCGCGGCATTCGACAACGACGGAACGCTCTGGGCCGAACAGCCGCTGCCGCCGCAGTTCGACTTTGTGTTTCGTCGGTGGGGCGACGAGGTAAAGGCCGACCCGAGTCTGGCGAGCATGCAGCCTTACAAGGCTTTGGTGGAGAAGGATCTCGCATTCTTCGCGGGGGTGGCCACGCAAGAACCCGCTGCGGTGTCGACTCTGCAGGCCGCGTTTGCACGGTCGTGGGAGGGCAGTACCCCCGAAGCGTTCGACGCCGAGGTTCGCGTATGGCTCGAGACCATCACCCAGCCCAAGTTCGGGGTTCCCTATCGCGAGCTCGTGTACCGACCGATGCTTGAGCTTGTGCGATTTCTCACGGCCAGCGACTTTCGCGTCTTCGTATGCTCCGGCGGCGGGCGTGATTTTATGCGCGTCTTTGCCGAAGAGACGTGGGGCATACACAAAGAGAATGTGATCGGCACGGCCGCCGACTATCGCTATGTCGACGGGCACATCGTTCGAGGCTCAGAAACCATCGGCGGGCTCAATTTCGGCCCGGGCAAGCCAGAGCATATTTTTGCGCAGACCGGCCGGTTGCCAGCGTTCGCTGCGGGCAATGGCGACATTGACATCGAGATGCTCGACTCTGCTGCGTTCGCGCTGTTCATTGTGCACGACGACGATGAGCGGGAGTTCGCTTATATGGCGGGCGCGGAGACCGCTCTGGCCCACGCAGACGAGGCAGGCTGGACGGTCGTGAGCATGCTGCGGGATTGGAATACCGTGTTCGGCCCGCTCAGAACCGAGTCGGCGGAAACTGCGGCGTCGGACACCGAAGCGCCTCAGAGCTA
This sequence comes from Homoserinimonas sp., assembly GCF_056262345.1. Taxonomy (NCBI): domain Bacteria; kingdom Bacillati; phylum Actinomycetota; class Actinomycetes; order Micrococcales; family Microbacteriaceae; genus Homoserinimonas; species Homoserinimonas sp. The sequence continues at coordinate 13,930 of NZ_JBACFR010000105.1, read as the reverse complement.
GCCGGTGTCACGCGCCGAGGAGCTTGCCCTTCGCCGCGGCAAATTCGGCGTCGGAGAGCACCCCTTGGCTGCGAAGCGAGCCCAGCTGTTCGAGCTGCGCGATGAGATCTGAGCCGCTGGAGGAGGCACCCGCCGACGCTGGCGCTGGAGATGCGGCCTGGGCCGGGGCAGCATCCTGACCCGTTTGTTGCTGCTGAGCCTGCCAGGCGTCGCCATCGGCCGCCTGCTGGGCCCGGTCCTGCTGCCGGGCGGCAACCCTCCCCGAAACAGCTGTGGCCGTTCCCGCAACAACGGCGGTGCGGGCCGCCATTCCAATGAGTCCTGGACGTCCTCTGCGAAGCATGAAGATTCTCCTTGCGATGCGATGTTGGCGCTGCGCGGCGTCAGCCGGTTTCTTCTGCGAACTCTTCGAGAAAAGCGTTGACGAGAGGCGCGGGCACCGACTCGCGGGCCATGACGAACCCGCCCGCGTCGTACAGCGCTGAGGCAAAGTTCTTCGCCCAGAGCAGCTCGACCACGATGATGGCGGCAGACGCGCCCGGCAGAACCGATTCGGCCAGCTCCTCTATGTCGTCTTCACCCGCTAAGCCTGCAAGAGCGAGATCGGGTGGATCATTTTCGAATGCATCCGTGAGCTCCACGATCGCGAGGTCTCCCGCCGCCGACCTGCTGGCAAAAGCCAGATCGAGAAGCCGAACGGTGCCGGCGCTGACCAGGTCTTCGATGGCCTGGAGCACGCCGGGGCCGGGGCGATCTCCGTCAAAGCCGATGGCATAGAACTCGATCGGGCCGTAGTCGAGTGTCGTCATAGCCGCCTCCCTGCCGTTCGCCGCCCCCGGTGCGGTGCCGGTTGCGCGGGTGTGTTCAGCCTCGTTGTGACTCATGGCTTCGGCGTCATCCCGTCGGGGTGATTTGGGCGTCTCTCGGGCGCGAGCGGAGAGGTGACGGGCAATTGTTAGAGAAGCCCGAGCTCTCGCGCTCGGCCGATGGCCGCATCCCTGTCTGTCACTTCGAGCTTGCGGTAGATATGCGCGATGTGCGTTTTGATCGTGTTGACAGAGAGATAGAAGCGCCGGGCCAGGTCGACATTCGAGAAGCGAGTGGGCAGGTAGGCCAGAATCTCCAGTTCGCGGTCGGTGAGCGGATCGGCCAAAACGTTATTGCCGAGGGGCTGCCACGTCTGACCCGCTCGCATGCGAATCGTGGCGCTAAACGAGGCATGCGGCCCCGTCACAGTTTCGAGCAACGTGAGGATGGTGGGGCCGGCTTGGATGAAGATATCCACGAGGCCGTGCACTTCGGCCAGCTTGACCGCTTCGGTGAGGTGCCGGGTCGCCTCTGCCGGAATCTCGTCGGTGGAGGATAACCAGGCGAGCAGGATGCGATGTTGCACGGTCGAAATCGCATCGGGGGAGGGCACCAGCTGTGACCACGCGGTGGCTATCGCCCTCGCCGACTGAGGTTCCCCTGCGGTGAGCGCAGCGACTGCCCTGTTAAAGAGAGCGGATGATGCCAAAGTGAGGGCCGCAGGTGCCGCAGGCTCGGCGCCGATCTCCCCTTCGTTCAGCCCCGGTGCCGGGGTTCCCCGCGACTCCGTTGGCCAGGTGGGCTCACGTGGCTGCTCATCGAGCAGCTGCGGTGCTTCATCGGTACCGAGGGCGGTGACCACGGAGGCGAGGTATGCATCCGATATCGCAGGATGCCCGAGCATTTCTGTTTTTCGGGCAGCATGCAGGGTCTCGGCAATCAGCGCATTGGCTCGTTCAGCATTGCCGCACCAGGCCTCGACGAGGGCAAGTGCGCTGCTGGCGGGGATCCGATCCACGGGGTCAACCCCTGCGGCGTCTAGGGCGCGGGAGAGCCATTGGCGAGCTTCGCCAAGATGACCGGCTAAGAAGTGCGCGCGGCCACCCGAGACCAGGGCGTCGATCAGTTCGCCGACGGCCTCACGCGGCAGGCTCTGTGCATGTTTGCGCGCGATCTGCGACTGAATCGACGACAGCCTGCGCTGGGCCGATTCGGGCGAGACCTCCGGGCGTGCGCGCCATAAAACTTGTGCTGCCACGAACCCCAGCCCCTTCGCCGGCGGCGCTTCGGCGGGATGCTCTGGTTCGGTCAGCAGCCGGCGGGCCCCCGTGAGGGCTTCGGCATCGACGCGTTCCGAGAGTGCCAGCGTCACCGGCGAAGAGGGCTCAACAGAAGACGGCTGCCAGCGGATCGTGTCAAGCGGGTCGTCATGTTCGGCTACGTCGGCGGCGGTCGCGAGCATGGCCTCGAGCGCACCATCTCGGGCCTGCGCTCGCAAAAGATAGGACATCGCTGGTTTCACTCGGCCGTGGCTGAGGTTCCATTCGGCGGCGGAGGTGAGAATGCGCAGCTCATCTGCCGGGCTTTCTGCTCTCAGCCGCGAGCGCAGGAGCTCGCTGAACAGGCGATGAAAGCGAAACCACCGGTGTCGGCGGTCGAGAGGAACCAAAAACATCGACTCTCGTTCGAGGGAGTCGAGCACCGCCTGGGTGCCACTAGACCCGGTCGTCGCATCGACGAGTTCGCCGCATATCTCATCGAGCGCTGACATGCACAGCAGCAGCCTGCGTTGCTCGCTCGACAGGGCGGAGAGGACCTCTTCACTCAGATAGTCAGCGACGAGCCTGTCACTGCCGCTGAAGTCGTCGATGAATGCGTCGGCATCGGCGTTCTTGCGCAGAGAGAGACCCGCGAGCTGGAGGCCAGCGACCCAACCCTCCGTGCGCATCCACAACGCTCTCACCTGCTGGGCCGAGAGTCGATGGCCGATGAGCAGCGTGAGAAGCTCGGCCGCTTCTGCCAGGTCGAAGGCGAGATCGGCTTGCCGTATTTCGAGCAGGTCATCGTGCAGGCGATAGCGGCTGAGAGCGATGGGCGGGTCAGCGCGCGACGACAGCACAAAATGCGCGTTGCGCGGGCTGCGAGCGATGAGTTCTCCCAGGTCGGCGACGAGTCGAACATTGGAGAAGCGCTGCAGGTTGTCAATGATGATGACGGTCTCCTGTGCCGAGCCCAACGACAGGGCCATGGCGTCGATCGCAGGTTCCCCGAGCCCGGCCAGACCGGTTTCGACGGTGGCGGCGAGGCTGTCGGCCGATGGCCGGGCCGAAGGGCAGGCCGCGGCGAGATGGCGTACAAATCGGGCGGGGTCATCGTCGGATTCGTCGACGTCCACGTGCACCAGAGTGCGGCCGGAATTATTGTCGGCGACGAATCGAGTGCCGCCCCACTGTTGCAGCAGGGTGGTTTTGCCTGCGCCGGCCTGTGCCACAACGAGGGTTAGCCGCGAATCCAGAGAGCGGTCGAGGCCGCGCCGGAGCGCCGGACGATCAATCAGTTGGCTTGTGTCAAACCGGTCCCAGAATGAGTTCACGGGAGAAGACCCTTCGTACTATGGGGTCATCTATACCCCGGCTCCCTGAACGCGCAACCGGGGTGGCGCTCACCCTTCATGGATGACGCACCGTTTCATTGTCGGCAGCATGATCGATCGAGGCGTCGAGAGGGACTCCATCGTGACTTCACCGCTGTTCGAGATCGTGATCAAGGGAACCCTGAGTGACCCTGTCGCGGCTTTGCTGGAGGGCTTTAGAGTCACAGAGGTCGCCTCGGGCAGGACCCACCTCGTGGGGCCGATCCCCGATCAGGCGCGCCTGCAGGGCATCCTGAGCGTGTTCTCCAATCTCAACATCGAGCTGGTTTCGGTGAACCCCGTGACGAACCCTTGAAGGGCCCCTGATGCCCTGCACAGCCGTTAACGGCGCCGAGAAGGCTCGGCAGTCACGACCCGCGAGACTGCGATGATGAGAAACAGTTGGCCGGTAATCGCTTCGGCCACCGCCACGCTCTGCACGCCGGGGTTCGCCGGAACGAGGTTGCCATAGCCCGTGGTGGTGAGGGTCGTGAACGAGAAGAACAGCTGGCTCGCGAGGTTATCGTCGCCAGCGCTGCCGAACGTTGGCGTTGCTGAGATCAGAGCGATGAGGTTGTAGACGAAGGTGAACGACATGCCAACGAGAATGTAGGCGGCGACTGCCGCCAAGAGCGTCTGAAGATCGACGCGGTCGCGTCGCATTTGGTGGGAGATAATCGCAGCCGGCGCCACAAAATAGGCGAGCATCGAGGCCGCGGACAAGACGATGTCGAGGGCGTGGCCCTCAACGCGAGTGAGGGCAACAATGACCCCGCTGATGCCCACAATCGAGAGCACAATCCATCCCGCGTGGCGCAGAACCCGCCCTACCTTGGCCACCCGCAGGATCAATGCCACCGTGACCAGCTGCACGAGAAACACCAGCATGCTCGGGTTGGGAGAGCTTTGCGTGGCGCAGAGTGTGTACGACACCACGATGAGCACCAGCACAAGGAGGTACCCGGGGTGCCAACGTGGGGCCGCCGCCGATTCGGATGGAACCGACGTCATACGGTTTCACCGCCATCAGAGTCGTCGATTCTGATGGGCACGCGCACGTCGGTGCCGCCCTCCAGCGTGAGCCTTGCGCCCATGCGCACCATTGTCGGCGCCGGAACAAACCCGCCGGCAAACAGCGCTTCTCCCTGGGAGAAGCGGGCCGCCCTGGCGAGCATGGCGGGCGGCACGAACCCGAAGATGGTGCCGAGCTCTGCCAGGTCGACGGGCGATGTCATCTTCATGAGCGCCAGATTGTCGCACTGCGAAATCACGCTTGCGTCGATGCGTGAGGGTCGCTGAGTCGACAGCACAAGCCATAGGCCAAATTTGCGGCCCTCTGCGGCGATCTGGATGATTCGCTCCCGAACCGCAACGTGCATGGGGGTCATCGCATCGGGGGAGCAGAGGTTGTGGGCTTCGTCGATCACAATGAGCAGGGGGCGTCGTTGCTCCCGCTTTGCCCACAGATCATCGAGCACCGCCAAGGCCACGACGAGAGATTCATCGGCGAAGTTGAAGCCGCCGAGATCGAGCACCGTGGCGTCCGGTCGAGTCTCGATGATGTCGGTCACGGCTTCTCTGCCGCCCGCCCAGACATCCCACTCGGTGACGCGCAGGTTCTCGATTCGTGACGCCAGATCCAGGGCAGCCGGTGTCCCGTGCTCGCGCAGCTGTGGCACCACCTGGCGTGCGTCCAAGGCGCTCACAAACTCCTCAAGGTGCAAGAGCTCGTTGTGTTCCGCCCTGTCGGTGAGCGGGTCGAGTCGCAGCACGGCAGCCTTGCTCGGCACGGAGAGGTCGCTAAAACGCACGCGAAGGGAGTCTGGTGCTGGCGCGGAGGGGCGAAGCACGCGGATGTCGCGGCGGGCGAGTGCGCTGTGAGATCGCGCCTGCGCGGAATCACCGTCGGCGGGTTCGGTCATTGTGACGAAGTCACCGTTGGGGTCGAACACGACCATGGGCAAACGGGTGTGCAGGAGAAGCTGTTCGAGCACGACGCCCAGCGCATACGTCTTGCCTGAACCGCTCTGCCCGCACCAGAACGTGTGTCTGTTGAAGCGGTGGGGCAGCAGTCTGGCGGGGATTGTGGGTGACGCATAGAACGTGCCGATCTCTAATGTGGCCCCCGACTCGTCGTACAGCAGCTCGATTGTTGGCGCATCTGCGGCGTGCACGGATGCCGAAAAGAACGGTTCAGCGCTATGAGTTTCGAGCTTGTGTGCGGCCTCGTCGACGACGCCGAGAATGCGGCCAGCGCCTCTCGGCGCACCCCCAATCGCGCGCTCGACCTCCTCGATCTGCCCCAGCTGCGGCTTTCCCACGTTCGGGGTGAGAAGCACGAGGGCGCCGACATCGAATGCCATATCGGCGGACCCGGAGAAGTGGAACTCGCGCCCATCGAGCGACTCCGCTGTGCTCGTGCCTAGATTGAAGTTCTCCGTTGACGTCATGGCCGTTGCCGTCCCTCCTGTTGCCGGATGGCCGCAGGGTACTGCCGTGTAAAAGGCTCCCGAAAGCAGGAGGGGGGCGGTTCATGCCCCGGGGGTGATTTCTCGGGATCTTGCGCGGAGCATAATTACCGCCACCGCATCCACGCGGTCGGGTGAGGAACCGATGGCCGATCTCACGAACAGCGATGTGACGACGGGCGAGCTCGTTCGGCGCATCCAGCAGCTCGAGCGCGAGAATCTCGAACTCAAACGGCAGCGCAGGGGACACCCGGCGTCTGCCGGGGAGGCTGCTGCGCTCGGCGAGCAGCGTTCGTTTCGTGACCGGAGCTGGGCGTGGACCCTGCTCTCTGCTGTGCTCATCGTGGTGGGTGCACTACTCGCTCCCGTTGCTGTCGTCGCATCGTGGGCGAGGGTTGCGCTCACGGATACCGACGCGTTCGTCTCGCAGTACGAGGGGCTGGCCGCTGACCCGGCCGTGCAGCAGTTTGTGACCGACGAGACTTTGGTCGTCATCAACGATGCCATCGACATCCCGCAGATCACCTCGGATGTTATCGACGGGGTCACGGACCTTGGCACGGGGCCCGCTGCGACAGACGCTCTCGAGATGCTCAAGGGGCCGGCGGCCTCCGGGGTTCAGTCGCTACTGGCCAACGGCGTCACCCGATTTGTTGAGTCGCCGGCCTTTGCAAATGTCTGGGAATCGGCGCTCCGGGTGAGCCACACGCAGGTGACGGCCGCGCTCGCGAACGACCCCAATGCGGCAATCACCTTCGATTCGGCCGGGGGCATCGGCATCCAAATCGGCCCTATCGTCGATGCGATCAAATCCGCCCTGATAAACCAAGGGTTCGAGTTGGCGGCTCAGATCCCATCGGTGAATCGCACGATAATCGTTGCTCAATCCGACGCGATCCCGCTCGTTCAGTTGGCATATGCCGTCACGGTGTCCGTTGGAGCGTGGCTCCCGTGGCTGTCGCTCCTGCTGCTTGCCGCCGGGGTCCTCGTGGCCAGGCGCCGAGTCGTTGCCCTCATTTGGGCCGCAGCAGCACTCGCAATCTCGATGGTGATCTCGTTGATCGGTTTCGCGGCCGGGAGCTTCGCCTCTGTCTCAGCGTTGAGCCCCGAAACCATGCCAGCGGGGGTGGCGGGCGTGCTCTACGAAACCATTGCCGAGAATATGCGCGCCACAGCAATCGCCGTGCTTGTCCTCGCAATCGTCGTGATGGTCGTTGCGTGGTGCGCTGGGCCATTCCGGCTGCCTCGCCGCATGCGTGCCACCGCAGTGGCCGCCGCGGCTGGCATTCGTGCAGCAGCGGAGCGCAGAGGGTTTACTTCGGGGCGGTTCGGGGAGTGGCTGCATCGGCAGCGACGGCTGCTGAGGGCCGCCATTGCCGTTATCTCATCCGCCGTGATCGTGTTCGTTCGCCCCCTCACTCCCGGGCTCATCATCTGGACGCTCGTGCTCGCCGTGGTTGCCGTCGCCATTCTCGAGATCCTGCAGAGGCCGTCGGCGACCCCGCGATCATCCGTCGAGGGTGACACTCTGCCCTCGCCCGAGGCGCATACTGACGCCAGAACGCAAGCGAACGACGGCGCCGATCAGCGGGCCGATCGCTCTCCCATTCGATGAAGGTGACCGAGACCATGAGCTACTCCACACAGGCACACGCTCCGACCGGATGGGCCAACTGGGTTCGATTCGCCGGCATCATTCTCATCATCAGCGGCGCATTCAGCGCCATTCAGGGCCTCATCGCCGTGATCGGCCCCGACACCTACTTCACCGTCGTCGCGGGGGATCTCTTTCTCTTCGATGTCGCTGGCTGGGGCTGGTGGAACATCATCATCGGCGTCCTGTTGATCCTCATCGGGGTCGCTGTGCTGGCGGGGGCCACCTGGGCGAGGGTAATCGCCGTGATCCTGGCGATCCTCAACGCCATCGTGCACATGCTCCTCGTACCGGTTCAGCCCTGGTGGTCGTTCATCGCCATCGCGATTGACGTGCTGATCATCTACGCCCTCATCGCGCATGGCGACGAAGTCAGAGACGATTAACGCGGCCAGCCACGCACCCCTGTTTGGTAGAAAGAACCACTATTCTGATGCGACCGTGAATAGGGGGCTCACCGCCATGTCTGTCGTCACCGCCGCCGACTCCGCACCAACGCCGAGTCAGACTCTCTCTCCCGTGCATTCCGCCAGCGTTCTCCGCGCTCCCGCCCTGTGGTGGCGTATCGCAATCGTTGTGGTGATTCTCATTGGCTTGTTCAGCGGCTCGCATAAGGTGCTGTTCTTCACCGTCCAGAGCTCCGCGATCGCGGTGGGGTACTTCGCAGTCGCTGCCTATTTCATGCTGGTGAGGCGCACGGCGGATGCTCCGGCCCCACGGGTGCGCGGGGCGGTAACGCTCTACCTGCTGATGACGATGCTCATCTCGCACTTCGTCAACAACGACGGCGAGAATCCGATCCCGGGAATCCTCGCCGCCTCCTCACCAGAGGACCTGCTCTCCAACCGGTCAGTTTTCCTCTTGCACTATGTGGCGCCGATCATGGTCTTGCTTGACTGGTTGCTCTTCGGCCCCAAGGGTCTCGTTCGGTACCGGGATGCTCTGCTGTGGTTGATTTACCCGCTCGGCTACATTCTTATCGTCATGGCCCGTGCCGTGGTCTTGCCCGAGGCATCCGATCTATTCCCCTACGGATTTCTCGACCCGGTGGGCAAGGGGTATGGCGGTGTCTGGGCGTGGGTTGGCGGGTTGGCCGTTGGCGTCGTCGTCGTGTCGATGCTGCTGGTGGCGATCGATCGCGGTCTGGCCCGGTTGTCGTCGAAGGGCGCAGCCAGGGGCTAACACCTTTCCCTTTGCTAGGGGAGTATGCGGGCGTGACCCGTTCGGGATGCCGAGGCGCTCCTTTACCGGGGTGCCTATCGGGTCCCGTCGTCCCCGAGTAAGCTCGAAATGCCCCGGGCGATCCCGACCCCCATCGAACGAAATCGAGCAGCGAGTGAAGTGGTTCCGTCGTCACAAACGACCGAAGCACCGACCCTTCGATGCCTCCGAGATGCCGCCGATTCGGCGGGCCACGGTCGAGAGCGCAGTTGAAGAAGGTCTCATGCTGGCGGAGTATGCGTGCCGCCTCAAGCTGCGAAATCTCATCGTGATCGAGGCGCTCACCTCTGAGAGTTCCTACGACCCGCGCAACCACATTGCTGGCGCTAAATCGGTGCTTTCTAAGCTGATCACCGAGTCGGAGCACGCCGCCGATCGGCTCTCGTGGGAGATCACCGAGGTCGAGGGTCTTCGTGGCCGGGCCGAGCATGCCCACGACTACCAGTCGGCAGATGAGCGCAACTTGCAGCACCGATCCGATGTTGCCGTTGCGCTCGCCCACAAACTGGCTGAGCGCCGGGATGACGAGGCTTACCTTCTCGACCTCATCGAGCGGGCGAGGGTCGACGCTTGGAGCGATGTGTCGCGGGCACTGCAGGAGTCACTCGATCGCTCGACGATCATCGTCGACGACGACTACGAGCGCGCACGGGGCGAGCGGGTCTCTGAACTGCTGGGAGACCTCGCGGCGCTCGAGCGTCAGCAGTCCTAAGCGCGCGGTTGCTCAGCTCCGCTAGAGCCGGTCGATAAACGCCGCAACGGATGCTGTGATCAGATTCACCGTCGACTCCGGCGTGTAGGGCGACGACTTGCGAACCGCCATGCTGTGGTCGGCTCCGGGAATCGAAACGGTCGTGATCGATTCGGTGTCGCCGGTTGCGGAGGCAACCAGGTCGGCGCTGCCAAAACCATCACGTTCGCCCTGCAGCACGAGCACGGGTACGCGGGGCATGAGCAGCTCGTCGGCACGCGATCTTTCGGGATGAGCGGGTGGATGCAGGGGGAATGCGAGGCAGATAACCGCGGCGGCGCTCACGGCCTCGGCTGTTCGGCAGGCGACTCGCGCACCGGCGCTGCGGCCGCCCGTTATCAACGGGATGCCAGCGTGGATGGTGCGCACGATCGGCGCGACTTCACACCAGGCGCTGTCGAGTGCGGCGGGGCGAGGCGCCACCTTCTTTCCGGCGAGGCGCCAGGGCTGTTCGTAGCGCACGACCGTTATCCCGAGCGCTGGCAGAGTAGCCGCCAGCGCGGCCAGGTCGAGCGCCTCGATTCCCCCTCCCGCTCCATGGCCGAGCCAGAGCACGCTGTGGGCGTCAGCTGCGGCATCCACGGTGAGTCTGCTCATGCCGAGTGAGGTGTTCACATCGAGGGTGTGAGAGGTGTCGGAGTTCACGCCTCTGACGCTACCCCCGCGAGCAGGTCGGAGCGTGCCCGTGCTGCTGAGGGCGCCCCGACCTGCCATACCGGTCTGTCCTCCTTCAGGGGGACAATCTGGGGTCAACCCGCGAGCGTAATGGCGTTGCCGGTTGCAGACCGGGGGACGCAATTCAGAAGTTTGTTCACTTAACTCCCAGGTTCCCCTACACTGTTGCCGCTACCCCCGAAGGGGGGTAATTGTGTCGGCTCCAGCGTTACCCGAAGGCGCCGCTCTACAGCAATGGAGTTGTCAGTGAACAGCACGTCGCCCTACGAACTTGCCCGGCATCGGCACCGCGCCCCTGCTCCTCGCTCCCGCGGACGGCTGCTCAGCCCCATCATCGCTGCCGCTGCGGTGCTGCTGTTGGTGACCGGCGCGGGGGTAGCGCTGTCGCAGGGTGGCATCCCCACGCTGTTTCCCGCCAACGCCTCCGGCGGGCCGGGCTGCACCGATCCGGTCTCGTTGCTCGTTGTTGCCGATGAGTCGATCGCTCCTGCGCTCACGCAGGTCGCAGCGGATTTTGATGCGACATCAACGACGTGCGTCGCGACGGATGTCCGGTCCCAGGCCTCGGGCGACACGGCGGCCCTCCTTGCCTCCAATGCGCTCAGCGGGGCGGATGCCTGGGTGCCAGATTCGTCGTTGTGGCTCGCCCGAATGGCCACGACGGCAGAGGCGCTCGGCAGGTCGGCGCCCAACGTCACGGCAGGGGAATCCGTCGCAACCACTCCCATCGTTTTCGGCGCGCCCGCCGCTCGGTCTGTTGAGTTCGCGGCAGATACCGTCGGCTGGTCAACCCTCCTCTCTGGCACGATCGGCGGGCTTGTTCCCGACCCAGAGTCGTCGGCCGCCAGTCTCGCTGGGCTCGCCTCTCTCACCGCTGCCGCCCCTGCGGATAATCCCCGCATTGTGCCGTCGACCATGATCGAGCTGGGCAAGACCATCCCCGCCAGCCGAGACGAGGCGATTGCCGCTGCGCTCGCGGCTCCCCGCCCCACCGTCGTTGTCACGACCGAGCAGGAGGTCGTTTCTCACAACCTGTCGAACCCCGAGGTTCCCCTCCTGGCGATCTATCCGGTCGAGGGCTCGTCCTCGCTCGACTACCCATTCGTGCGGGTTCCGCAAAAGGCGGGGGAGGATGCCGAAACGAGGGCGATGCTCCTGGACGAGTTCGAGCGGCGTGCGCGACTGGGGGATGCGTTCTACGCTGCCCAGGGGTTCCGCGACCACAAGGGCGGAGGCGAGGTCGAGTCCGTCGGCGTTCTCGCCTGGTCCACAACGCCGTCACCGCCGGCCGACGCCGTCTCCCAGGTAGAGGCGCTGTCGAAGTGGAGCACGCTCACTCGCCGCTCTCGCATGCTCATCGCGATTGATGTTTCGGGCTCCATGCTCGAGCCAGCGGGCGGCGGTCTTCGGCGCATCGAGGTGTATCAGCGCGCCGCGGGCGGGGCGCTCGGCCGATACGCGGGCGAGACCCATATGGGCGTGTGGGTGTTCTCCACCGACCGCCCCGGGGGCAAGGACTACGAAGAAGTTGCGCCCGTCGCGGCGCTCTCCGATCCCGCCCATTTGCAACAAATCGTGCAGGTCACGCAGACGCTCCCTCAGTACATTCGGGGTGATACGGGGCTCTACGACACGATTCTGGATGGCGTCACCAAGATGCATGCCGAATACACCCCCGGCATGGTCAATTCAATGGTGATCATCACCGACGGCCGCAACGACGATAAGGGCAGCATCTCGCTCGACGCTCTGCTGCAGCGCATCGCCGAGATGAACGATCCGCTTAAACCGGTTCCGGTCATCCTCATCGGGTTCGGGCCAGACACCGATCTTGAGTCGATGCAACGCATTGCGGAGGCGACAGGGGGAGAGGCCTACTCCGCCTTCGAGCCCAACGACCTCGACAAGGTTTTCGTAGATGCTCTGACACAGCGAACCTGCCGTCCCAACTGTTGAGGCGTGTTGCTATGCTGTGACCACAACTGAAGACCCGGCCGCTCAGGCGATGCGGGAGAGCCCGATTAACGGGCACCGAAGGAGCAATCCTCTCCAGAATCTCTCAGGTACGCGTACCGCATCGAATAGGCCACTCTGAAAAGTGATTGACGCGCATTTCGGCCGCCGGGTTGACCGGCATTCGATTGCGAAGCGATCCGCCCACGGTGAAAGCAGACCACTTGGTCAGCGAAACTCTCAGGCTCCATGACAGAGGGAGAGTTCGCGCGTCGATGACGCATTCCTTGGGAGAACTCTCGTGACTGATAACCCTGCGCCCGCCAATCCTGCATCCGGCGTCGATGCCGCCGTAAACGCTCCGGTGGATTCGGCTCAGGCCCACGGCCGACTCAGCCCCCTCCACGATGTCCATCGTGCGGCTGGTGCATCCTTCACCGACTTCGCTGGGTGGCAAATGCCGGTCCGCTATTCGAGCGAGCTCGAGGAGCACCATGCAGTCCGTACCGCGGCTGGCCTCTTCGATCTCTCGCATATGGCCGAGATACTCGTCAAGGGCCCCGGCGCTGGCGCAGCGCTCGACTACGCCCTCTGCGGTGTCTTCTCCACGCTCGCCGTAGGGCAGGCGCGCTACAGCCTCCTGCTCACGACCGACGGAGGCATCATCGACGACGTGATCGTCTACCGCACCCACGAGCACCGCTTCGGCGTCGTCGCCAATGCCGGGAATCGTGCCCAAGCGGCAGGCGCCCTCTCGGTTCGCACCGCCGGATTCGATGCAACCGTTGTTGACGAGAGCGACGCGCTCGCGCTCATCGCGGTGCAGGGGCCGATGTCGCAGGCCACCATGGCCAAGCTCCCCGACCTTCATTTGCCTACTCCCGTCGCCGATCTCCGGTACTACTGGTCGACGACCGGAGCGTGGCGCGGCGAAGAGATCATGGTCGCTCGCACCGGGTACACGGGTGAGGACGGATTCGAGCTCTACATTCGCGCCGAGCACGGGGCCAGCCTGTGGAGCGCGCTTCTCGCGGCGGGGGAGGAGTTCGGCCTGGTTCCCGCCGGCCTCGCGTGTCGCGACACTCTCCGGCTTGAGGCTGGCATGCCCCTCTACGGGCATGAACTCAGTCTCGATACTCTCCCTCAGCAGGTGGGACTTGGCCGCGTCGTCAAGCTCGCCCAGAAGGGCGAGTTCGTTGGTCGCGACGCGGTGGCGCACGGACCCAGCAGCGATGCTCCCGTTCTTGTTGGCCTCACATCGGACGGGCGTCGCGCTGGGCGTGCCGGCTATCCCGTGCTCGCGGCTGAGGGGGGAGAGCCGGTCGGTGTTGTCACGAGCGGTGCGCTCAGCCCGACTCTCGGGTTCCCCATCGCTCTGGCGCTTGTTTCGCCCTCGTGCGCTGAACCGGGCACGGAGCTCGTCATCGATGTGCGCGGCAAACCGATGCCCGCCGTCGTCACCTCACTTCCCTTCTACAAGCGACCCACCACCGACTGAGAGGCCACCCCATGAGCGAATTGTCAGAACTCAAGTACACGCCAGAGCACGAGTGGATTCGCATCGATGGTGACGTGCTCACCATCGGCATCACCGCCTTCGCCGCAGAGAAGCTGGGCGAGGTCGTCTATGTAGATCTGCCCGAGGTGGGCCAGTCGGTGCAGCGCGGAAAGGTCGTCAGCGAGGTCGAGTCGACCAAGTCTGTCGGCGAGGTCTACGCACCGGTCGATGGGGAGATCGTTGAGGTCAACGCCGCAGTCTCCGATAACCC
>NZ_JBACFR010000104.1:0-2374 GCF_056262345.1 Homoserinimonas sp. | reverse complement strand
ACCCGAAAACGCTGCGCTGCCGATCTTCGAGACGGGATCAAACGTGGTCGCGCCAGGGGCCCAGGTATAGGCGCTGAACGGCGTGCTCACGACTGCGGCGCCGGCACTCGGGGTAACTGACCCTCCGCCGAACTGCATGTACGTGCGCCATGACTGCTTGAATCCCCAGTTGAGAGCGGTCGACGAGGTCGATGGCGCAGCGGACGCGGGGGCTGCGCCCATGACGAGGCCGCTGAAGGCCAGGAGAAACGCTGTGAGCAGGGCAAGAAGCGAGCGCGCCGCTCTAGGGCGCGCTGAAAGGGGGTTCACGGGCAGAGACTCCTGGCTGAAGGATGCTACTAAGGGTTGCCTTAGCTAAGTCCGACTGTAGTGTCCCCGAGGCGCCCGCGTCAAAATTCTGCTTAGGTAAACCTAACTAGCGCGGCGTAATGAGGGAACAAACGGGCTCCCCTCGCGTTTAGGCTAGATAAGTCCACACTTTTCGGAAGGCACTCCATGAACGACCAGCCCGGCAACTACCAGGTCACCAAGAGCGAGCAGGAGTGGCGCGACGAGCCCGGCGACGAGCGCTACCAGGTGCTTCGTCAGGCTGGCACGGAGCGCGCCTGGACCGGCGAGCTGCTCGATGAGGGCCGCGCCGGCATCTACACCTGCGCCGCCTGTAACGCAGAACTCTTCAAGAGCGGCACCAAGTTCGACTCCGGATGCGGCTGGCCCAGCTTCTACGAATCGGTGCGCCCCGAGGCCGTCGAGCTCATTGAAGACAACAGCCTCGGAATGGTTCGCACCGAGGTGCGCTGCGCCACGTGCGGCTCGCACCTTGGTCACGTATTCCCCGACGGTTTCGGAACCCCGACCGGCGACCGCTACTGCATGAACTCGCTCTCCCTCAACTTCGAAGAGAAGCCCGCCGCCGAATAGAGCGGCACCCACAGGGTGCGCGAACGCGGGCTAAGATAGCCCGGTGCGTTCGCGCGCACGCGCCTCCTTAGCTCAGTTGGCCAGAGCACCGCTCTTGTAAAGCGGGGGTCGTCGGTTCGAATCCGACAGGGGGCTCCACATTCTCCGCTGGCTACTTCTACCAACGCGCCAGCGCGTCGCCCCACGCGCAACGAGGAGCCTCAGATCCGCGTAGCCCGCACGACAACATCCCGCAGCGTGATCGATTCGCCGCCGTGGGTTGGGGCTTTCCGGGTGGCTTCGACGGAGGATTCGATGCGCCACTCCCCCGTGGCGAACCGGGCGGTGATATCGGCGAGCGCAACGGTTGCATGAGCGGGAGGATGCTCGGGCGACGCAGCGTCGTAGGCGTGGCCGTGCGCGTGGCCGTCGTGCGCGTGGTCAGAGTGCGCCGCCTCGCCGTGACCAACGATGAGCAGGGTCCCTCCCGGCGCCACCCACCGCGCGATGCGCTCGTAGAAATCCAGCTGTGCGGTCGCCGGATGCGCGTAATGCGTCACCACCAGATCGACTTCGGCCGGCGGTTGCCACTCCGTCAGGTCGGCCTCGACCCAATCGACCTCGACTCCCGCCACCAGCGCCTGCTGCCGCGCGTTCTCCAGCGCGGCCGCCGAAATGTCGGCACCCGTAACCCGCCAACCCTGGGTTGCCAGCCAGATCGCCTCGGTGCCTGTGCCACATCCGGCATCGATTGCCGTGCCCGGCGTGAGGCTCTGCGTCTCGCGCACCAGGTGCGGATTGGGTTCGGCAGCAAAGCTCGGAGCCTCGGCCTCTTTCCAGTGTTGCTGCCAGTAGTCACGCTCAAAGCTGTGCGCCACGGATGCCTCGTTTCGTCGCGATGCCGTCGCGTCTATTCAACATCCAGCAACGGGGAGTGAACTGTACCCACTCGCCCCGCCTCGACGAAAGGACGCCCCCATGCGCGCCGTGACTCTCAACAACGGAGTGGAGATGCCCATCCTCGGTTTCGGCGTCTACCAGGTGCCACCGGATGAAACCGAGCAGGTCGTGGCCGACGCACTCGCGGTCGGATACCGTCACATCGACACCGCCGCTGCCTACGGCAACGAGGCTGCCGTGGGCCGGGCTATCGCCGCCAGCGGCATTCCTCGCAGCGAGCTCTTCGTCACCACCAAGCTGTGGGTGCAGGATGCTGGAGAAGACAACACGAAGCGAGCCTTCGACGCTTCTGCCGAGCGTTTGGGCCTCGAGCAGGTCGACCTCTTCTTGATTCATCAGCCGTTCGGCGACTATTTCAGCGAATGGCGCGCAATGGAGTCACTGCATCGGGAGGGCCGCATCCGTGCCATCGGTGTTTCTAACTTTCCCGAGGACCGACTGGTCGATCTGATCATCAACAACGACATCACGCCCGCCGTCAACCAGATCGAAACGAACCCTTTTCGGCAGAACG
>NZ_JBACFR010000103.1:0-10142 GCF_056262345.1 Homoserinimonas sp. | reverse complement strand
ACCTGTGCGGGTGACTCGATGTTGTCGCCGAACAGGCACACCCCGCCGATTCCGCCCCGTAGGCGAGCAGCGACCCACTCTGGCAGCTCGGTTCCCGCAAACCCGAGCATGATCACGCCGCTAGCGCTCATCCCTTGACCGCCCCGCTCACGAGGCCCGATGTGAGGCGGCCCTGAACGATGAGAAAGAAGATGATCACGGGAACGGCAACGAGGGTCGAGGCGGCCATAACCTGACCCCAATCGGTCGCTCGCGTCGCACTCGCCTGCACGAAACCTCGCAACCAAAGCGGAAGTGTTTGGCTAGCCTCGGCCGGCAACAGCACGAGTGCCACCGTGAATTCGTTCCATGCCTGAAGAAATGCGTAGACACCGGATGCGATCAGGCCGGGAGCGAGCAGGGGAAAGGTGATGCGCATGAACGCCTGCGTTCGGCTGAGCCCGTCGACCATGGCTGCTTCTTCTAGGTCGATCGGGATTCCGGCGACGAATCCGCGCAGCATCCAAATGGTGAACGGCACGACGGCCGCAATGTAGATGACGCTAACGCCGATCACCGAGTTGAGCAGGCCCATTCCCGCGACCATCTTGTATTGCGCAATGAAGAGGCCCTCGGCCGGCAGCATCTGCACGATGAGCACGGCGAGCACGAAGGTTTTGCGCCCCCGAAAGCGAAAACGGCTGATCGCGACCGCCGCAAGAAACGCAAAGAGTAGGCAAAACACGACGGCGATCAGGGTCACCGAGACGCTCATGCCCAAAGCGGAATAGAAGCTGCCATCGGCCAGTGCCGCAGTGAAGTTGTTGAGCGAACCGCCAAACGGAACAAACGTGGGCACAAAGGATTCGAGCCGGGCCGTCGGCAGAAGCGACGAGTTCACCATCCAATAAACAGGAGAGGCCCACGCGAGAGCGACGACGATCGCCAGTGCGCCCAGCAGTCCGCGCCGAACACGGGATCGGGTCATGACTCGTCCTCCTTGAGAAGGCTGCGGATGTAGAACCAGCTGAGCGCAATCGTCAGCGCAAGCACGAGCACGGAGACGGCCGACGCCATGCCAAAGTCTTGGGCCCGCGTGCCGAGTTTGTAGATATAGGTGCCGAGCAGGTCGAAGTCGCCCGACTTGCTGCCCGCATCCTGAAGCATGGTGATCTGCGTGAAGACCCTGAGGTTCCAGATCAGCTGAAGCAAAAAGACGATCGTGATGACGGGTTTGATCATGGGCAGGATGATGTGCTTGAGCCGCTGCCACGGGGTTGTACCGTCGATCTGCGCTGCCTCAAGAACTTCTTCTGACACCTGGGTCAGGCCCGCGTACGACGAGAAGGCGACGAAGGGCACCGACATCCACACCACGATCACACTCGCGACAAAGAAGAACGTCAGCGGTGTTTCGAGCCAGTCGAAGCGGTACATGTCAACGCCGGGGATCATGTCGAGCACGTAGTTGATCACGCCCCGACGGCGATCGAAGAGCCAGATCCACACGGTCATCGCAGCAACGACCGGCATCGCCCATGCCAGCAGCAGTGCGATCTGAAGAATCAAACGGGGAGCCTTGCCGATGGCCATCATGAGCAGGGCACAGAGGAGGCCAATAACGAGGGTGACGACGGCGGTGACCACGCAGAACACGAGGGACCGTGCGACCACCGCCCAGAGCTCGGGGTCTGTTGCCAGGGTCACATAGTTGTCGAACCACACGAAGGGGGCCGCCTGGCCAAACTGCTGCGCCAGGCCGAACTCCTGCAGCGAGGTCACGGCCTGCCACACGAGCGGGTAGCCCATCCCCAGCAGCAGGATGAGGATCGCCGGGAGCAGCAGAACCTGTGGCATGCGTTTCACGGCGATCCTCCTTCCTTGTGGTCGTCGGCTGGCTGGTGTCGTGCTCTAGTTGAGCAGCGCGCCGATTTTTTCGTCGTACTCGGCAGCGAGGGAGGCGATGTCGCCACCGCCCGCAACCTTGCCGAAGAACTCCTCAAGCAGGCCGGAGCCCTCGACGGCTGCCCAACCGGGAGCGGCAGGCGTGAGCTTGGAGTTCTTTGCCGATTCGATGAGCGCTTCCGCGAACTGGTCGTCGCCCAGCGAGGATGCGTATTCGAGGTTGGCGGGGCCGAGGCCGTTCTCGCCCAGCATCTGCTGGTACTCCGCAGAGAAGATGATCTTCAGAAGCTCACGCGAAGCATCCTGATTCTTGCTCTTGGCGGAGATTGCGATGTTCGAGCCACCAGCGAAGACGGGGGCTGCTCCCCCATCCGCGGCAGGCAGCGGGAAGACACCGAAGACCTCGTCGTTCCATGTCGCGACCGTCTTGGTTGCGTCATCGGGGTCAGGGGTTACGTCACCGATCGACCAGTGCGCCCATCCGGGAGCGATGATCGTTGCGGCCTCTGGCGCGCCCGTTGTCTCGTTGTTGTTGATGTTGACCCACGGGGTGCTGTCGGCCTCGGTGACGGGTGCGTTGGATGCGTTCTGGAACAGAGCCTGAAACTGCTCAAGCCCCGCAACGGTGTTGTCGTCCGAGAGGGTCGAAACCCACTCGTCGCCATCTTTCTTGGCGAGTTCACCATCGTTCGCGAACACCCACGAGATGGCGTTGCGCCAGTCTTCTCCGCCGATGTAGAAGCCGGACTGGCCATCGGTGCGCAGCGATGCCGCCGTCTCGTTGAACTCGGTGAGCGTGGTCGGAACCTGCTTGCCCGCCGCTGCCCACAGGTCCTTGCGGTAGAACACGTAGCGGGAGCCGAAGTAGTACGGCAGCGCGTAGTTTGCGCCGTCGACTGTGCCGACCTCGACAAAAGAGGGCAGCAGGTTGTCGCCGCCGAGTTCGTCCACCATGTCGGTGATGTCGCTGAATGCGCCGACATTGGTGAAGGTGGGCGACCACGTGTTTCCGATCTCCACAACGTCCGGGGTATTCTCGGCGTCGGGGAGTGCGGTGGTCAGCTTCGCAATTGCGTCGCCCCAGCCCTGTTCCTCAATGGTTAGGGTGCCCCCGGTTGCGTCTGCGTACTCGGTCTTAAGGTAGTCGCGCAGGGTATCCGGGGTGTCACCTCCCATGAGCCACAGGGTGATGTCGTTGCCTGATTCGTCTGCGGGCGCGCCACCGGCGCATCCCGCCAGCAGGAGCGCTGCCGCTGTTGTCGCAGCGAGCACTCCGAGCTTCTTCTTCATATCGCGTCCTTCTCTCTTGGTACCGGAGAATGTGGCCGGGTGGCCACGCGTGGAGGAGTCAGGAGACTCCGAGCTGCCCCGAGAGCACCATGGCGGCCGCGCCGCGCATGACGATGTCCTCGCCGAGGGTTGTCATCCGCACCGTTAGGTCGTCGTGGAACTCGGCCATAGTTCGGGCACGGAGCGTGTCGACGGCGCTCTCGGTGAGGGCGCCGTCGAGCAGGTCACTCGGTCCGCTGAGCACGATCTCTGCGAGATTGAGCGCACCGACTACGGGGGCGAGGGCAATACCGAGGTGCCGTCCTGCCTCCCGAAGAATGGGATCCGTTGGAGCTCCGGATGCTGTGGCTGCGGCAAGCGCCGCCGCAAGACGCGGGGTAGAAAGCCAGGTTTCGAGGCACCCCTGTTTGCCGCAGACGCACTGCGCGCCGCCGCTGGTGCCCACAACGACATGCCCGAGCTCGCCGGCGGCGAATCGGCTGCCATGCAGCAGCGAGCCCCCGAGCAAGAGCCCTGCGCCAACTCCGTGGCCCACTTTGATGAGCATCATGTCGCGGTCGGCCTCGCCGAAGCTGTGCTCGGCGAGCACTGCCGCGTTCGCGTCATTCGCCACGATGACGGGCAGCGAGAACATCGACTCAAGCGTGGCCTGCAGGGGTTCGCCGCGCCAGCCGAGGTTGGGTGCGCCGAGCACGACCCCGGCAGGGTCAACAACACCGGGTGAGCCGACGCCGATTCCGAGGATGGGCGCAGTAGCGCGGGAGATCAGCTCCTCGATCAGCGCTGCCACCTTAGCCGTGGCATCCGCCCCCGTGCTCTCGGCGAGCGGAATCTCTGCCCGTTCGAGGATGGTTCCATCGAGGTCGAGAACCGCGCCTCTAAAGATCTCGAACGCGCTGAGGTCGAGCCCGATGATCTGAAAGGCCGCGCGATTGAGGTCGAGCAGAGTCGCTGGCTTTCCCGGACGGGTGCCTTCGCGCTGGCCTATCTCCACGATGAGGCCCTCAGCCATAAGTTCCGAAACGAGGTCGGAGATGGTCACCCGGGTGAGGCCCGTCTCGCGCGCGATGTCGGCCCTGCTGCGACTGCCGTCGCTGTACAGCGTCTGAAGCACGAGCGAGAGGTTGTGGCTGCGGGCGTGCTCTGGCAGCCGCTTGGCCGTTGGCCGAAGCGCGCGTCCCGTCATGAACTCCGTCGTCATGTTTGTTAGTAAAGCGTACAAACAAACCGGGTGCAAGGATTTTTCGACTTACGCCCCCGAACGAGGTTATGGACTATCTAGTTAGAACTATGGAAAGCTGAGGCCGACCCAGTTCCCGGGCACCACCTGGACAACCCTTAAGGCTCCCCATGAAGAAGTCACTGGCTGTGCTCGCGAGCATCGTCGCCATTCCTGCGGCGCTCAGCGGATGCTCCTCGGCCGAGGCTGATCCCTCTCTCTCCCCGGTGAACCTGACGATTGGGGTCTCTCCCGTCGCAGATCTCGCTCCGCTTTACCTCGGAGTAGACGAGGGTTTCTTCGAAGATCAGGGCATCAACCTCACCATCAACTCCCTGGCATCGTCTGGTTCCGCTGTCCTGAACGCCGTCGACAAGGGCACATTCGATCTCGGGTTTGCCGACATCGTTTCGATCATGGTCGCCAGCGAAAACGGCTTAGCGTTTGACACCATTAGTGGCGCAGCCGCAACGTCGGGCGATGTCGTCATGGATTACGCGGCCATCGTCACCCACCCCGAAGCAGGCATTGAGTCGCTCACCGACCTTCGCTTTCTCAACGTGGGCATCGACGTGAAGGGGTCTACCAACGACGTCGTCGCCAAGAGCGCCGTGGCCGCATCGGGAATCGACCCCGCAAGCATCATGTGGCAGGAGGTCGCCTTCGTCGACGCCGTTGCAGCGATGAGCGACCGCAGCATCGATGCGGCGTTTCTCGTTGAGCCGTTCGTCACGCACGCTCGGCTCAAGGGTTTTCGCGTTATCTCGCACCCTTACGCCGAGTTCGACCCGGAGCTCACCGTCTCCGGTTACGTCGCCTCATCAGCGATGGTCCGCGACAACCCTGACGTGATCACACGGTTCCTCGCCGCGCTCGACGCGTCGACCGCGTTCGCGGATGAGCAGAAGTTCAGCACGCGAGCCAACATCGGCACGTACGTCACATCCAATCCCCCCGTGGAATCCCGGCTCACGCTGCCCCGGTTCACCAAAGAGTTCAACAGGGATGCCATCACACGGCTAGCCGATGCCGCCGTCAGCTTTCGCTTTCTCACGGCGCGGCCCGACCTCGACGCGGTTCTGCCGTTCGGAGAATAGCTCGCCAGCCTTCGCCACGGAGCTCAGACCACACCGCGGCTTAACGAGAAGGCCCCCACATCCAACCGGATGCGGGGGCCTTGTCAGCAGCGGTCTTACGCTGCCATACGAGCCTTGAGGTTCTCGTCGAGGGTCGCGAGGAACTCCTCGGTCGTCTGGTAGGCCTGGTCGGGCCCGACGAGCAATGCGAGGTCCTTGGTCATCTTGCCCGACTCGACCGTCTTGATGACAACATCCTCAAGCGTGAGGCTGAAGTCGATCAGGGCCTGGTTGCCGTCGAGCTTGCCGCGGTGCGCGAGGCCGCGCGTCCAGGCGTAGATCGAGGCGATCGGGTTGGTCGAGGTGGGCTTGCCGGCCTGGTGCTGGCGGTAGTGACGCGTCACGGTGCCGTGGGCAGCCTCCGCCTCGACGACCTTTCCGTCCGGCGTGCTGAGCACCGAGGTCATGAGGCCGAGCGAGCCGAAGCCCTGCGCGACGGTGTCCGACTGAACGTCGCCGTCGTAGTTCTTGCAGGCCCAGACGTAGCCGCCCTCCCACTTCATGGCCGAAGCGACCATGTCGTCGATGAGGCGGTGCTCGTAGGTGAGGCCGGCAGCCTCGAACTGCGCCTTGAACTCGGTCTCGTAGACCTCTTCGAAGATGTCCTTGAAGCGGCCGTCGTATGCCTTGAGGATCGTGTTCTTCGTCGACAGGTAGACGGGGTAGTTGCGGCTGAGGCCGTAGTTGAGCGACGCGCGAGCGAAGTCGATGATGGACGAGTCGAGGTTGTACTGAACCTGGGCAATGCCGTCGCCGGGTGCGTCGTAGACCTCGAACTTCATGGGCTCTGAGCCGTCTTCGGGTGCGAATTCAACCGTGAGCTTGCCCTTGCCCTGGAACTTGAAGTCCGTGGCGCGGTACTGGTCGCCGAACGCGTGGCGGCCAATGATGATCGGCTTGTTCCAGCCGGGAACCAGGCGCGGGATGTTCGAGATGATGATCGGCTCGCGGAAGATAACGCCGCCGAGGATGTTGCGGATCGTGCCGTTCGGCGACTTCCACATCTTCTTGAGGCCGAACTCTTCGACGCGGGCCTCGTCGGGGGTGATGGTCGCGCACTTGACGCCGACGCCGTGCTTCTGGATGGCGTGGGCTGCGTCGATCGTGATCTGGTCATCGGTCGCGTCACGGCTCTCAATGCCGAGGTCGTAGTACTCGAGGGTCACATCGAGGTAGGGGTGGATCAGGGTGTCCTTGATCTTCTGCCAGATGATGCGAGTCATCTCGTCTCCGTCGAGCTCGACGACCGTTCCTTCAACCTTGATCTTTGACACTGATGCTTCCTCTCGTTGGGCCGCATCAATCTTACCCGCTCTTGTCAAAGTGTCTTGACGTCGAGATAGTTGCGCTGGTTTGTCCCCCGAGCTGGGGCCCCAGCACAGGCCAGCGGTATGCGAAACTGACCAGATATCGACAACCCGCACGTCGATATTCCCCCTCCCCTTTCTCTCCGCCGAGGAGTCTCATGAAGAATGCCCGTCTTCTCGCGATCGCTGCCGTCGCCACCACAATTCCTTTGATCGTCTCGGGATGTGGTGGAGCAGACGCAGCTGAGTCTTCGGGCGCAGCCTCGGTTTCGGTTGGCGTGGTCCCCGGTGTCGACCTCGCCCCTCTCTACCTGGGCATCCAGGAGGGGGTCTTCGACGAACTCGACCTCACGGTCACCATCAACTCGCTCAGCGCATCGAGCAGCTCGCTGCTCACCGCGCTCGGCGAGGACCGCTTTGACTTCGGCTACGCCGACACTCTCTCGGTGCTCTCGGCCATCGAGGGCGGGGCCGCGATCGACATCTTGAGCGGCGCTGCCGCGAGTTCCGGCAACGCCCAGCTCGACTACGCGGCAATCATGGTGCGCCCCGACTCCGACATCACGTCGCTCTCCAATCTCACCGGTCGCACAATCGGAGTCGACTCACGCGGCTCAACCAACGAGTTCGTCATGCGGGATGCCATGCTCGCGGCCAACGTTCCCGCGGAGCTTGCCACCTGGAAGACCGTGCCGTTCGTCGACGCGGTTGGCTCGATCAACAGCGGCGCGGTTGATGCGGCCCTCGTCACGGAGCCCTTCTTGACCACCGCGCGTCTCGCTGGGATGCGCATCATTTCGTACCCCTACGCGGAGTTCGACCGCAACCTCACGGTCTCGATGTATGTCGCCTCATCGGCCTTCACCGAGAAGAAGCCTGAGGTTGTCGAGCGTTTTCGCATGGCGCTGCAGCGCTCCTACGACCTCGCGCGCACCAAGCCCGGTCTTGTTCGGGATTCCCTGACCTCGTTCATCAAGACGGGAGCGGATGTGCGTACCCGCCTCACGCTGCCCTCGTTCACCACCCACATCGACACCGGTTCGGTGACCCTCCTCGGCGAGCGGGCAAAGAAGTTCGGCATGATTCAGTCCGTGCCCGACTTTGCGACGATCCTGCCGTAGAAGCACGTCGTCGGCGGCGCTCCTAGCGCGCTGCCACCTGTCGCGGTGCCGCCGCCGCAGCGTCTTCCATAAGCCCGAGTCGCAGGGCGCACTGAAGCACGAATGCGTCTCGAGCGGCCGTCGGGTCGAAACCGGTGACCTCCGCGGCCCGCTTGAGGCGATACCGCACGGTATTGGGATGCACATCGAGCTTTCGCGCGGCCGTTTCGACCGCTCCGCCCGCCTCCACGAACCGCCGCACAGTCTGAAGCAGCGGCTGCCGCGAATCCCGCAGGGGGCGATAGGCGCGATTGATCAGGTCACGACGCGCGAGCGGATCACCCGCGAGCACGCGCTCGGGCAGCAGGTCGGCTGCATAGACGACCCTGGCATCCTGATCGCTCGCCCCCACCACATCCGCACCGGCGTTGGCGGCGACCAGACTCTGCCAGGCGGAGGAGATCGTGTCGACGACAGGGCCCACCACAACCGGTCCCGCGCCGAATCCGTCGGCGAGCGCCGCAATTACGGCCTGCAGTTCATCCGCTTCGTGCCCCTCGACGAGCGCTGCGATCACGATGAGGCGGCCCGACGAGGTCCCCACGAGCACGTCCGCGCCGGCATTCCAGGCGCGGCGTCGAACGATGTCGGTATCCCCACCCTCGGGCATCTCACCGCACGCAGCAACGGCAGCACCGTCGCCGCGCCACCCCACCGAGCGGATCCGCGCGATAAGGGAGTCGGTGAGCGCGCCCTTGTGCGAGGCGTCGATCACGAACTGCTCGAGCCGATGCTCCCACAGCCCTGTGCCGTCGCCCACCTGCGCATAGAGTTCGGCCGCAGCGAAGGCGAGCTGTCGGGAGAAGACAACGCTCGCTTCGAGGTCCTGCGGGGTCTCGATGTTCTCTTCTACCAGTGACGATGTCACCCGCATGAGCTGCAAGGTCTGCTGCAGCGTCACCGAACGCACGAGCTCTCGCGGTGCGACGGCGAACATGTCCATGGGATCCGCTGTGCCCGGGGCGCGAAGGTGGGCGAAAAAGCTCACGAACCCGGCCTTGGTGACCAGGTGGAGGTGCTCGCGCCGGCGATCCGGGATCTCACCAAACCACGGCAGAGTGCGCTCGGCCCTTGCCATTGCCTCGTCGGCGAGCGCGCCGGGGTCGAGGTCGCTCACTCGCGCCAGGTGGCGCACTGAACCATTACCTTGAGTGTGCAGAAGCTGCGTCATCGAAGACCTCCCATCGGACAAACCGACTAGACGGTATGTTATAGGGGTATTCCGAGAAAGAGAAGAGGAACCGCAATGCGCGAGGCCAAAGTAGCCATCCGGTGGGGAGACATGGACTCCTACGGCCACGTGAATAACGTCTTCTTCGTGCGCTATCTCGAAGACACGCGATTCGCACTCTTCACTCCTCCCCTCGGCGAGTTCGCTGCGCCGGGGGTAGACCCCTCTCTCGGGGTTTTCGACCTCTTCCCCTCCGGCAGCAATGGCCTCGTCGCCGGGCATCGCATCGAGTATCGCGCCCCCCTCAACTACCGCGCCGAGCCGCTCATCGTGCGGCTGTGGGTCACCAGAGTGGGCGGCTCAAGCGTCGATCTTGCCTATGAACTCGGCGAGCCGGACCGCTCAACGATCTATGCCGTCGCCAGCACGACCCTTGTTGTGGTCGACACCGAGTCGGGCAGACCCCGCGAGCTTCCGGATGCTTTGCGCGCCACGTTCGCGCAGTGGAGCGGTGACCCCGTGCCGTTTCGTCAATGACAGCTTTCGGTCATGAGGTGGGGTGACCGCCGGCCCCGCCCCTCGAGGAGGCCGGCGGTCGCATGGTCCCGGCAGTTGCGCCACACACGCGCCGGGGCCAGTCTGCTAGCCCTCTAGTGCGCGATAGAACGCCGAAAGGTAGGCGTCGCTGCGCGGGGAGCCGATGATTCCGGGCGACATCTTGTTCATCACATAGGCAAACGTCACCCCACGATCGACATCGTTCACTATGAGCGAGCCGCCCCATCCTCCCCAGTACGCAACCCTGCCCGTCTGAGGCAGCACGGGAGCCGCCTGCGTGGGCAGAGCGAAGCCGACTCCGAACCGCAGGTGTTGAAAGAGCACCTGGTCGAGCCCGTCGGACTGCTGCTCAAAGATCCGGTCGATCGTCTCGGGCGACAGCAGCCGAATTCCGTCGACCTCCCCGCCGTTCGTGAT
>NZ_JBACFR010000102.1:0-19417 GCF_056262345.1 Homoserinimonas sp. | reverse complement strand
AGCTTCGCTCTGATCGGTCTCGGCCGTCTAGCGGAGGTGCCGGGTCAGGCTCAGCAGATTCTGGCGAGATAGCCGCCGAGCGGTGCCAGGTCGGGCGGATAGGATTGGCTGTACCCCCGGCCACAACGCTTCGGAGAACTATGTCTGAAATCACGAACGAGCAGGTCGCGCACCTGGCCAATCTGGCGCGTATCGCCTTGACTCCCGACGAGATCGAGAAGCTTACGGGCGAGCTCGGCGCAATCGTCGATTCGATCGCCAAGGTGTCGGAGATCGCCACGCCAGACGTGCCGGCGACCTCGCACCCCATCCCGCTGTCGAATGTGTTCCGGCCCGATGTCGTTGGCGAGACGCTGACGACCGAGCAGGCACTCGCGGGGGCCCCCGAGCACGACGAGAGCCGATTTATCGTTTCGGCAATTCTGGGAGAAGAGCAGTGACCGACCTGACCCGGCTTTCTGCCGCAGACCTGAGTTCCAAGCTCGCAGCCGGCGAGGTGTCAAGCGTTGAAGCAACGCAGGCGCACCTCGACCGCATCGCAGCAGTCGACGGAGACGTTCACGCGTTCCTTCATGTTTCGGATGCTGCCCTCTCGACCGCAGCTGCGATCGACGCCCGGCGCGCAGCAGGAGAGCCTCTGGGCGCCCTTGCCGGTGTGCCTATCGCGATCAAGGACATCCTGTGCACGACCGACATGCCAACGACGGCAGGCTCCCGCATCCTTGAGGGCTGGGTTTCGCCCTACGACGCCACCGTCGTGCGCAAGCTGCGCGAGGCAGACCTGGTGCCGCTCGGCAAGACCAACATGGACGAGTTTGCCATGGGGTCATCGACCGAGCACTCGGCCTATGGCCCCACCCGCAATCCGTGGTCGCTCGACCGCATCCCCGGTGGATCCGGTGGCGGTTCTGCGGCTGCGGTCGCCGCGTTCGAGGCACCCCTCGCCCTCGGCAGCGACACCGGTGGGTCGATTCGTCAGCCCGCCGCCGTCACCGGTTCTGTCGGCGTTAAGCCCACCTATGGCGGAGTCTCTCGCTACGGTGCGATCGCGCTTGCGTCGTCGCTCGACCAGGTCGGCCCCGTCTCGCGCACCGTTCTCGATGCCGCTCTGCTCCACGATGTGATCGGCGGTCACGACCGCCGCGATTCCACGTCGCTGCGGGACGAGTGGCCGAGCTTCGCCGAAGCTGCCCGTGCCGGCGCCCAGTCGCGCTCGCTCAAGGGTGTTCGCGTCGGCGTCGTCAAAGAGCTTGATGGCGAGGGCTTCCAGGCGGGAGTCCACACGCTGTTCCGCCAGGCTCTCGACACGATGGCCGCAGCTGGTGCCGAAATCGTTGAGGTCTCTGCCCCGAGCTTTGAGTACGCCATCGCCGCGTACTACCTGATCTTGCCCGCAGAGGCATCGAGCAACCTCGCCAAGTTCGATTCCGTTCGATTCGGCATGCGCGCCAAGATTCCTGGCGGCGGCACGGTTGAGGATGTCATGGCCGCGACCCGCGAAGCTGGCCTGGGCGACGAGGTCAAGCGCCGCATCATCCTCGGTACCTACGCGCTGAGCGCCGGCTACTACGACGCGTACTACGGAAGCGCGCAGAAGGTTCGCACGCTCATCCAGCGCGACTTCGATGCTGCCTTCACGCAGGCGGATGTTCTCGTGTCGCCCTCTGCGCCCACCACGGCGTTCAAGCTGGGCGAGAAGCTCAATGACCCGCTCGCGATGTACCTCAACGACGTCACGACGATCCCGGCGAACCTCGCGGGTGTTCCCGGTATGAGCTTGCCCATGGGTCTCGCAGCCGAGGACGGGCTCCCCGCCGGGCTGCAGATCATGGCTCCCGCTCGCGAGGATGCCCGGCTCTACACAGTGGGTGCAGCCCTCGAGGCGCTCCTCGAAGAGCAGTGGGGACACACCCTCATCAGCAGGGCGCCCGATCTGGCGCTCGGTGAAGAATTTGCAGCACAGGAGGGAGCGGTCTGATGGCCAAAGCAGAACTGATGGACTTCGACAAGGCCCTCGAGATGTTCGAGCCCGTGCTCGGCTTCGAGGTGCACGTCGAACTCAACACCAAGACCAAGATGTTCTCGGATGCCCCCAACCCGGCCGCGGCCGATGGTGGCACGGGCGAGCCCAACACGATGATCACTCCCGTGTGCCTCGGCCTTCCCGGCTCGCTGCCCGTGGTGAACGAGCAGGCGGTCAAGGATTCGATCAGCCTTGGCCTCGCTCTCGGCTGCGAGATCGCACCGTCGTCGCGGTTCGCCCGCAAGAACTACTTCTACCCCGACCTCGCCAAGAACTATCAGATCAGCCAGTACGACGAGCCGATCGCGTTCGACGGCAACGTCGAGGTTGAGCTGCCCGACGGTCGTCTCTTCGACGTGTCGATCGAGCGCGCTCACATGGAAGAGGATGCGGGCAAGCTCACGCACGTCGGCGGCGCGACCGGCCGCATCCAGGGTGCCGAGTACTCGCTCGTTGACTACAACCGTGCCGGGGTTCCCCTCGTCGAAATCGTCACCAACATCATCTACGGCGCTGAGCATGACGCACCGGTGTTGGCCAAGGCGTATGTTTCGGCTATCCGCGACATCGTGATCTCGCTCGGCATCTCTGAGGCCAAGATGGAGCGCGGCAACCTGCGCTGTGACGCCAACATTTCGCTGCGTTCGCGCGCTGCGGTAGCCGAGGCTCAGGCCGCCGGCTTGCCGTTGCCACTCGGCACTCGCACTGAGACGAAGAACGTCAACAGCCTGCGCAGCGTTGAGCGTGCCATCCGCTACGAAATCCAGCGTCAGGCGGCGATTCTCGCCAAGGGTGGAACGATCATCCAGGAGACCCGTCACTGGCACGAAGACACGGGTCAGACCTCGGCGGGTCGCCCCAAGAGCGATGCCGACGACTACCGCTACTTTCCCGAGCCCGACCTGCTTCCGGTTGAGCCGTCGAAGGAGCTCATCGCCGAACTGCGCGCAGCGCTTCCCGAGGCTCCCGCGATTCGCCGCCGCCGCCTCAAGGAGGCGTGGGGCTTCACTGACCTTGAGTTCCAGGATGTCGTGAACTCGGGTCTGCTCAACGAGGTTGAGGCCACGACAGCGGCAGGGGCATCCGCTCATGCTGCCCGCAAGTGGTGGACGGGCGAGATCGCCCGTGTCGCCAACGAGCGTGGCGTCGATGCTGCGAGCCTCGTGAGCCCGCTGCATGTCTCAGAACTTGTGGCCATGGTCGAAGACGGCGAACTCACCGACCGTCTCGCCCGTCAGGTGCTCGAGGGCGTTATCGCCGGCGAGGGATCGCCATCGCACGTGGTCAAGGAGCGCGGCCTCGCCGTGGTCTCTGACGACGGCGCGCTCATCGCGGCGATCGACGAAGCTCTGGCCTCGCAGCCGGATGTTCTTGCCAAGATCAAGGACGGCAAGGTCCAGGCCGCCGGTGCCGTGATCGGTGCCGTCATGAAGGCTATGAAGGGCCAGGCGGATGCTGCCCGCGTCCGCGAGCTGGTTCTGGAACGCGCCGCACAGTAACGCGCCATTCGATCGCAGGGCCGGCATCCGCCACCAGGGGATGCCGGCCCTGCGTCGTTGTGAAGGCTCCTGCAGAGGGTGTGCGCCCGGAGGTGCCTATTCGCTCAGAAAGGCGACGGCGGCGGTTCTGAACGCGCCGGACGAGGGGGCGCTGAAGTGGTTTCGGTCGGGAATCTCGACAAAGCGCGCGTGCGGCGCGCTCTCGGCCAGTCGACGCGACTGGTCGATGATGAGGTCGTCGGTGCCTGTGCCGAGCAGGAGGGGCTGCTCCGGTGCGTTTGTGGTGTCGGCCTGCAGACCGCCGCGCAGCCCTTCCACGAGCGAAATCAGAGATTCGAGGTCGTTGCCGGGTACCCGCGCCGCCATCATGACGAATGCTGAGGTGAGGGGGTCCTCGATCGTCCTCCCTGTCCGAACGTAATCGCGAGCCGCTTCGAGATCGAACCGAGTGAGAGGGTCTCCCTCCGGCAGCCCGCCGAGCACGGCCCGGGTGACGAGGTGGGGGAGCGTCGGCGCTGCGAGCCAGCTCACACGCGAGCCCAGGGAGTACCCCAGCAGTGAGACGTCCCCGAGCATGTAGGTGTTGAGCACCTGAGACAGGTCATCAACGAAGAGTTCCATGGTGTAGCGCTCTGGGTCGTAAGGCTTGTCGCTGTGACCATGCCCACGCTGGTCTACCGCGATGACCCGGTGGCCAGCACGGGTGAGGTCGCGGATCCATCCCGTCACCTGCCAATTGACCAGGGCCGATGCGGCGAAGCCGTGTAGCGCAACGATCGGCGGAGCGTCGGGATCGCCAAAATCGTAGGTGGCGAGTTTGAGGCCGTCCGAAGAGAGCACGAACTGGGGCTGAGGGGTGGCGTCCACGGCACCATTCCACCACCGAGCGTGAGTTTGCGCACTCAGGTTGATGCGCCTGTCGGATGCGGGGCTACTGGATGCGGGACTACTGGCGGCGGGATCGCCGGTCGAGTTCGATCGTGGTGATGGCGCCGAGGGAGGAGAGCCCGAAGCAGATCACTCCAAACCAGGCGGGAGCGAATGACGCATCACGGGCGAGCAGCCCGGCGAACAGTGCCGTCAGCAACAGCGACACGGTTGCGATCACCCACGCCGCAATCGTTCGAAGCCGATTCGGGGGAGTCACGGGAGAAGCCATGACTCTATTGTGCCGTGAGCGGGCGGCTGAGATTTCTATGCGCTCGCTGCGGGGCTGATTCTGCCGGATGTGAGCCCTCCCGATGACCCGGAGAGAGCGGCGATAACGGATTGCGCCGCCGCGGCCGAGGCTGCAGCCGAGTAGGCCGAGGCCGCCGCAGCAATGCTCACGGGGGCGCGGGCTGGCACGATTTCGTGGGGAAGCTCGGTCGCGGCGATCCACTCAAGCTGGGCCACGACGTCGGCAATATCGATGCGGTCCCGTGGCTCACGTGCCGTCATCGACGTGAGGAGGGACCGCCAGTCGTGCGAGAGCGATTCTGGTACGCGCGGGTCATTAATGAGTCGGGCCATCGCCGCGGGGATCGCGTCGCCGGGGAACACGCGCTCTCCTGTGAGGCACTCGATTAACACGAGCCCGAGCGAGTAAATGTCGCTGGGCGGGCCGACGTCTTCGCCGTTGGCCTGTTCAGGGCTCAGGTACGGTGCTGTTCCCGTTGTGGTGCCCGGCGTGAGTGACTGTGGTTTTCCGGCCAACTGAGCAATGCCAAAATCGATGAGCTTGGCACGGGTGCGCTGGTTTCGGTGGCTGTATTCGGCCAGAAGGATGTTGCCGGGTTTGATGTCGCGGTGCACCACATTGCGCTCGCCGAGGTAGCTCAGCCCCTCTGCGAGGTCGGTGCCGAGCCGGGCGACTGAGCCGGGGGAGAGCGGGCCGTGCTTGAGGTGCGATTGAAGGTTGTCTCCGCTGAGCAGTTCCATGACGAGAAAGATTGTCGGCGTCTCCGGTCGGGGCACGTAGACCCCGGCATCGAGAACGGTCACGAGGCTCGGATGATTGAGCGCAGCCAGGGTGCGAATCTCCGCCTCCTGGCGGTCAGCGTCTGCCTGATCGACCGCTGCGGCGCGAAAGATCTTAATGGCGACCTCTCGGTCGAGAAACTGATCGTGACCACGATGGACGGCGGCCATCCCACCCCGGCCGATCAGTGTTCCTAGCCTGTAGCGGCCGCCCAGCAAGCTGGGTTCCGCAATCCCCGCTGTCTCTCCCATAACGGAAGATTAGCCCCAAAACGGGGGGTGTCTAGTGTTGCGACACCGATATGTAATACACCGTTCTGTCTACGGTGTAACCACCCAGCGTTATGGGGCAAAGTCAAGGGAATTTATCGTGAATTCGCGGAGTTACAAGTCAATGTATACGCATGAATCTACGTCTCGACCAGAAAGCCCATGATGACCTCTTCACTCGAACTCGAACTCGGCCTCGACACGTTCGGCGATGTGATGGCCGACGCCGACGGCGCTGTGCTCAGCCAGGCCCAGAGCATCCGCAACATCGTTGACCAGGCAGTGCTCGCCGACCAGGTAGGGGTCGACTTCATTGGGGTAGGGGAGCATCACCGATCCGACTTTGCCGTCTCGGCCCCCGAGGTCGTGCTCGCCGGGATCGCCACTCGCACCGAGCGCATCCGTCTAGGCTCTGCGGTCACGGTTCTCAGCTCCGACGACCCCGTGAGAGTCTTCGAGCGTTTCTCCACCGTCGATGCGCTTTCGCATGGCCGTGCCGAGGTCATAATCGGTCGCGGTTCGTTCACCGAGTCATTTCCGCTGTTCGGGTTCGACATGAACGACTACCAGCAACTCTTCGAAGAGAAAATCGATCTGTTCTCCGCACTCATCACCAACGAGCCCGTCACCTGGTCGGGCAAACTGCGGGCGGGGCTCACCGATCAGAGCGTGTTCCCGCGCATTGAGAGCGGCACGCTCAAGACCTGGGTTGGCGTGGGCGGCAGCCCGGAGTCCGTCGTTCGGGCCGCCCACTACGGACTGCCACTGATGCTCGCCATCATCGGCGGGGACCCGTTGCGCTTTGCCCCCTACGCCGAGCTCTACAAGCGTGCACTTGCCCAATTCGGCCGCGAGGAATTGCCCATCGGCGCCCACTCGCCCGGTCACATTGCTGCGACGGATGCAGAGGCGGCCGAAGAACTTTGGCCGCACTTTAGGGCCAACCGCGACAGCATCGGCAAGGATCGCGGCTGGCCCCCCATCACCCGCGCGGAATACGAGCACGAGATCGCAGAAGGTGCGCTCTTTGTGGGTTCCCCCGAGACGGTTGCCGCGAAGATCGTTCGGGCGGCCAAGGGCCTGGGGCTCTCTCGCTTCGACCTCAAGTATGCGAACGGCACGATGCCGCACGAGCAGCTGATGAGCTCGATCGAACTGTATGGTCGCCAGGTGATTCCGCTGGTGCGGCAGCAGCTAGCCGAGGAACCGCCGATAGCGCTCTAGGTCTGGCGCCAGCGGCTAATGCTGCTGCATGCTGAGGGATGATGACCGACGACGATGTGGTTGCAGCGCTCAGGGCGGCTGGCTGCGTGTTCGCAGAAGACGAAGCGGCGCTCCTGCGGGAGTCGGCGGATTCCGACGCCGACCTCGAACGGATGCTGCGGCTGCGCGTCGGGGGGCTACCGCTCGAGCGGATTCTCGGGTGGGCAGAGTTCCGCGGTCTGCGCATCGCCGTGGCGCCCGCAGTTTTTGTGCCGCGCCGTCGCACGGAATGGCTCGCCGAGCGTGCGATCGCTCTTTCGGGAGACGGGGGCACCGTGCTTGATCTGTGCTGTGGATCAGGAGCCATCGCGGCGTCGATAGCGGCGCAAGTGCCGGGGGCCGATGTCTACGCGTCAGACATCGACCCCGTCGCCGTCGCCGTAGCGCGGCAGAACGTCGGGGTGGCTGACCGAGTGTTCGAGGGCGATCTCTTTGACGCGCTTCCGGCCTTTCTCCGCGGCAGGGTGAATGTGCTTGTCGCCAATGCGCCGTATGTGCCGACCGACGAAGTGCGATACATGCCGACGGAGGCCCGAGACTACGAGGCCATCGCTGCACTCGACGGAGGGGTCGATGGTCTTGATGTGCAGCGCAGAGTGGTGGCAGGAGCATCCGAATGGCTCACCGAGTCGGGCTGGCTTCTTATCGAGACGAGCGAGCGACAGGCTCCTCTGACGGCAGGCGCGTTTGCCGCGGCAGGGTTCACCTGCGCGATCGAACGGGACGAATCGTGCGACGCGACGATCGTGGTCGGGCGGCACCAGAGCAGGGCGTAGCGCCAGCACGGTTGGCTCAGTACGATGCTCGCGCCAGTTGCTCCGACGCCTCGATAACGCAGAATCGGTTGCCGTCAGGGTCTTCGAGCACCACGTAGTCCGCGCCGTCTTCGTAATCCCACGCGACCCGCTGCGCCCCGAGATTGACGAGTCGGGCGACCTCGGCCGATTGGTTGTCGGCGTAGAGATCGAGGTGATGGCGGCGCCGCATGCTGGCAGCAGACGACACAAGACTCAGAGCGAGCTGCGGCCCAGCGCCGTCGTGAGGGGCCAGAATCACCCAGTCGTCATCGGGCTCATCCCTCGGGCCGTAGCCGAGGGCGTTCGACCAGAATTCGATGCCGCGCTCAAGGTCGCGCACACCCCACACAATTGAACCGATCGTGAGCATGTCGCACAGTATGCGACACAAAGCTGGAGAACGAGAACGCTAC
Source organism: Homoserinimonas sp. (assembly GCF_056262345.1). Taxonomy (NCBI): domain Bacteria; kingdom Bacillati; phylum Actinomycetota; class Actinomycetes; order Micrococcales; family Microbacteriaceae; genus Homoserinimonas; species Homoserinimonas sp. The sequence continues at coordinate 11,193 of NZ_JBACFR010000102.1, read as the reverse complement.
TTTTCGCCGTTCTCCCGCAGCCGGAGGCGCCGGGACAGGCCGTCTTCGTTCAGTTCGACGATGTTTCCGCGCGACTTCACGAAGTCGGTGAAGTTCTTGTACCCGAGCGCCGATTCCTGAAACGACGGGTCCATCCGCAGCATCTGGTTCTTGACCCCCGAGCTTCCCAGCCATTCGGCGTCATTCTTGGCGTGGCCGAGTCGCAGCGCGCGCACGAGCAGGGCAGAAGCCGCCTGCTGGGCCGCCTGCATTGCTCGCTTGCTGGGTGCAGCAGCGCGAGCATCTGCGGGTTCTGCCGATTTTCTGCTTGCGCGGTGGCTGCCCTTTTTGCCGGCTTCGGCCGCGGAATCGCCGCCGTCGGTAGTGCCACCGGCGGCATTCTCGCCCGTCTCGGGCACCTGCTCGACCTCTACCGATGGGGCATCCTCAGCGATGCCGGGGAGTCCGTCGTAATCGGCGAACTCATCGCATGCTGCCGCAAGAAACTTGCTGGTCGACCCGGCGACTCCGATGCCGACGACGTAACGCCCGAGTCGTGCCGCCCGCTGAGCGAGGGGGATGTAGTCGCTGTCGCCAGCGACGATCACTACGTGGGTGAGGTCGGGCAGGCGAAACAGGTCTTCGACCACGTCGACCGCGAGCCGGATGTCGGCACCGTTCTTCATCGAACGCACGGCGGGGAAGAGCTGAACGAGATCGACGGCGCGCTCCATGAGCTGGCCGCGGTAGCTGGAGTTCACCTCGATGGACCAGTCGGCATACGCCCGGCTGATCACGATCGAGCCGAACGACGACGCATAGTCGAGAACCGCACCGATGTCGACGGTCGCCCGGTCGAGTCGGGATGCGAGATCGCGGTCGTCACGCACGCTATCGGCGGTGATGGATCGGATGTGTTCTTTGAGAAAGTGACCGCGGCCATAGATCTGATCGAAGCGGCTGATGACGATGTTGTCGAAATCGATGTAGACGGCAACGCGGCCCTCTGTGGGTTCGGCCATTTCTGCTGGCTCTTCTCTGCTCGGCGGCTCGTGCGATTACAGTCTGCGGTGTCGGCGGGGCGCGGGGCAATGTGAGAAAGCCTTGGTGCGCGATGGGCTGGTCAACTCCCAGGCAAACGCCCTGGCGCGGGTTCCCTGGCCGAGTATGGTCAGGGAATGTCGAACATCGTAGAAACCCTTTCGGAACGTATGACCTCGTCCGTCGGAACCCGGCTCAGCTATGGCGACAAGGTGACCATCGGTGGTGTCGAGGCTGTGCCCGTTGCGCTCGTGAGCTTTGGCTTCGGCGGCGGAGCGGGAGACATGCAGCGCGAAGGCGAGCAGGATGCTGGTTCAGGTACGGGCGGTGGCGGAGGCGGCATGAGTGTGCCTGTCGGCATCTATGTTCCTGGCCCACGCGGCCCTCGATTCGTGCCGAATCTCATTGCTCTGCTCACGGTTAGCATCCCCCTCGCGTGCATCGCGGGGTACTCGCTTCCCAAGATCGTGCGCGCTCTCAAGAAGTAGCCTCACCCTCGATCGTCAAGGCAGATGAGAAATCGCGGGTGCGGGTGGCGCGGCGGCCAGCCGGGGGTACCGTGGTTGGCACACGCGACGGCACCGTGGCCTGCGAACCCCGACGCGAGCCAGCCGCCGCACACTCGTAATCGTCTCGCACCCCCCGAGGCGCTGCGACGACCCGCGCCCGAACGCGCGTCGGCCTCCTGCGACACCGACAACGGTGAGGTGTTCCCTGATTGATCGGCGATGCCTCAGCCGTTCCCTTGAGGAGACGACATGAGTGATCCTGCCCGCCCCAACGACGTTGCCGGCATCAACGTCCGCACCGACACCTCCGCTCCCACCATCGTTTTGGTTCATGGTGCCTTCGCTGATTCGTCTAGCTGGGCAGCGGTCATCTCCCGTTTGCATTCCCAGGGTTATGCGACCTTGGCCGTGGCCAATCCGCTGCGAGGTCTCACGAGCGACTCCGACTACACCCGGTCGGTGCTCGCAACGATCGCCGGGCCGGTGGTTCTTGTCGGGCACTCGTACGGTGGCGCGGTCATCACCAATGCCGCGGTGGGCAACCCCCGTGTCGACGCCCTCGTCTATCTCAGCGCGTTCGCCCTCGACGACGGGGAATCTGTTGTGGGAGCCCTCGCGCTCGGCGGGCGCAGCGAGCTCCCGGACCACCTCATCGTGAGATCGGTGCCCGGCGAGGTGGAGGCGGAGGCCTACATCGACCCTGTGCACTTTCACCGGTTGTTTGCGCAAGATCTCGCGCTGGATCACGCGGCGTGGCTGGCCTCTGCCCAAAGGCCCGCATCGCTCGCCACCCTCGGCACACCGTCGGGGCAGGCGGCCTGGAGGAGCATCCCGAGCTGGTACCTCCTCGCCTCGCGCGACAACATCATTCCGGCCGCCGCACAGCATGCGATGGCGCGTCGAGCCGGGGCGACCACGGTGGAGATCAACAGTTCGCACGCTGTGATGCTGAGTCACCCGGAGAGAGTGGCCGAAATCGTGATGGCGGCAGCGGATGCGGTGAGCCAGTCGGCGATCGACGACGAGCGGGCAGGGTAGAGAGCAACGCTCGGGGTTCTCCCTGAGTATTTCGCTTTCGATCTCGGGGTCTCACCCGATTCCCTCGGGCCGCATCGCTCCCTAGGCTCAAGACGTGATCACTTCATTGCCATCTTCCGCCCGCATCCTCGCCGTTGTCGCTGCCGCGGCGCTCACCCTTACGGCGGCGTCAGGATGCGCCCTGTTCCCGCGTTCCACGTTCAGCGACGACGCATCCATCGAGGACAGGGTGGATGCGGTGGTCATCGACAGCGACTCGGGCGCAGTGTCGATTACCGGTGTTGAGGGGCTCGACGTGATCACGATCAACCGCGTGATCAAGCACTATGGCAACCCTCCGGGATCGACAGTGACGGTCGACAACGGCACACTGCTACTCGAGGGCTGCGGCTATCGCTGCGACGTGAGCTACACGATCGAAGTACCTGCGGGTATCCCCGTCAGTGGCGGCACCGAGAACGGCCTGATCCAGCTCCAGAACCTTGGCGACATCGATGTGAGCACGAGCAACGGCCGAATCGAGCTCGTTGACATCGAGGGCGATGTGGAGGCGAGCACGAGCAACGGCCGCATCAAGGGCACGGGGCTCTCGGGCGGAGATGTCGACGTCGAGACGTCGAACGGCTCGATCGAGCTCGCCCTATCGACGCCGCAGAGCGTTCGGGCCGAGACATCGAACGGCGGCATCGACCTGACGGTTCCGCGAAGTGAATATCGCGTTGATGCCTCCACGAGCAACGGGCGCACCGACATCGGCATCACCGACGCTCCCGATGCAGACAACGAGATTGAGCTCCGCAGCAGCAACGGGTCGATTTCGGTCAAGAGCCAGCAGTAACTCTCATCGAGAGACGGCACCGATTCTCAGAGATCGGCGCTAACGTGCGGCACATGACCGACTCTCCTGTGACCCCTGAATCCACGCCCAAGACGGTGCTGGTCACGGGGGCGACGGGATACATCGGTGGCAGGCTCGTGCCGCGGCTGTTGCAGGCGGGCCATCGCGTGCGCGTTCTGGTGCGAAACCCCCTCAAGCTTGTCGATGTTCCGTGGGCAGGCAGCGTGGAGATCGTTGAGGGCGACCTGTCGGATGCCGAAGCGGTGCGGAGGGCGTGCGACGGCATCGACGTGCTCTACTACCTCGTACATGCCATGGGAACGAGGGGCGATTTCGAACGGGCGGAGCGAGCGATCGCCGAGACGGTTGCCTCCGCCGCAGCCGCCGCTGGGGTGGGCCGCATTGTTTACCTCGGGGCGCTGCATCCGCTGCGCGCAACACTGTCGCCGCACCTGCGATCGAGAACCGAGGTGGGGCGGATCCTGCTGGAATCGGGGGTTCCTACCGTCGTGCTCCAGGCGGGGGTCGTGATCGGGTCAGGCTCTGCTTCGTTCGAGATGATCAGGCACCTGACCGATGTCTTGCCCTATATGCCGGCCCCGCGGTGGGTGCGCAACCGCATCCAACCGATTGCCGTACGAGACGTGCTGTACTACCTGCTCGCGGCCGCAGATTTGCCGCCGGAGATCAATCGTGCGTATGACATCGGCGGCCCGGATGTGTTGCGCTATGGCCAGATGATGAACGGTTACGCGCTCGAAGCAGGGCTGCCGCAGCGGGCTATCGCATCGCTTCCGGTGCTCACGCCGTGGCTGGCCTCGCAGTGGGTCAACCTGGTGACTCCCATCCCTCGTAGCCTCGCCGTGCCCATCATCTCCTCCCTGCAAAACGACTGTGTCGTGCATGAGCACGACATCGATGAGGTCATCCCGCCTCCCCACGGTGGGCTCACCAGCTATCGCACGGCGGTCAGACTCGCGCTCGGCAAGATGGGTGAGAACCAGGTCGAGACGAGCTGGCAAGATGCGTCGGTGGGTGGCGCCCCCAGCGATCCTCTTCCGAGCGACCCCGACTGGGCCGGTCACACGGTCTTTGTTGATGTGAAGGAGCGCCGCACCGACGCAAGCCCAGAGCAACTCTGGAGCGTGATTGAGGGAATCGGGGGCAAGAACGGGTGGTATTCATTCCCGCTCGCGTGGGCCCTGCGGGGATGGATGGACAAACTGGTCGGGGGAGTGGGTCTTCGTCGCGGGCGCCGTGACCCGCACCGACTCCAGACGGGCGATGCACTCGACTTTTGGCGGGTCGAAAGGCTCGAGCGGGGTTCGCTGTTGCGGCTCAGGGCGGAGATGCGGGTACCGGGTCTCGCCTGGCTTGAGATGCAGGCGATGCCGGATGGCGATGGCGCGCTCTACCGGCAGCGTGCCATCTTCTTTCCCCGCGGGCTCAGCGGAAGGCTCTATTGGCTCGCGATTCTGCCGTTTCACGGCATCATCTTCAACGGAATGGCCAACCGCATTACGGCAACGGCGGCGGCCCTGCGGCGAGATGCTCTCCAGGTTTCGGCAGAGGCTCAGCCCGCCGTTTCCTAAAGAAATCCTGAGAGGCGCCCATGAAGCGCAGTGCTTCGCTCGTCGAGCCCGGTGAAGGTCACGGTGCAGCCATGCTCCGCATATTTGGTCTGCACCGAATCGAGCACGGCGACCGTTGAGGCATCCCAAATCTGGGCTGCGCTGAAGTCGACGACAACTTCTGCGGCATCGTCTGCGTACGAAAACTGCTCGACCAGGTCATTGCTGCTGCCGAAGAAGAGCGGACCGCTGACGGTGTAGCGCACCCGGCCGTCGACCTCGGTGCGGCTCACTCGCGCGACATGCGCCACACGGCGGGCGAAAAGCACCATAGCGAGCACAGCCCCCGCGGCAACGCCGATTGCGAGGTTGCTCGTCACAACAACAATGGCCACGGTCGTGAGCATGACGAGCGTCTCGGAGAGCGGCATCCTGCGCAGCGTTGACGGCCGCACGCTGTGCCAGTCAACGGTACGAATGGCCACGATCATCATCACGGCGGCCAGAGCGACCATAGGGATGAGCTCCATCACGTCGCTGAGCACGGTGACGAGCAGAAGCAAAAACACCCCCGCCACAAACGTAGAGATGCGCGTTCTCGCCCGGCCCAGCTTGACGTTGACCACGGTCTGGCCGATCATGGCGCATCCCGCAATGCCGCCGAAGAAGCCCGCGAGAATGTTGGCGATTCCGAGCGCCCACGATTCGCGACCCTTATTCGAGCGCGTGTCGGTGATGTCATCGACAAGCTTTGCCGTGAGAAGGGTCTCCATGAGACCGACGAAGGCCACGCTCAGAGCGGTCGGCCAGATGATGCTCAACGTTTCAAGGTTGAGAGGCACGAGAAGAGGAGTGATGCCGGGAAGGCCGCCTCCGATCGCGCCCTGATCCGCCACGGTCGGCAGGTTCAGATGTGCGATCGCGGTGATTATCGTGGCAACCACGATCGCCACGAGCGGCGCGGGAACCGCCGTCGTAAATCGCGGCAGAATGAGCACGATTGCCACGGTGAGCGCGAACAGTGGGTACACGAGCCACGGCACCCCCAGCAGATGGGGAACCTGGGCGACAAAGATCAGGATGCCGAGCGCATTAACGAACCCGATCATCACCGAGCGGGGAATGAATCGCATGATGCGGGCGAGCCCTGTAACCCCGAACAACACCTGGATGAGGCCAGCCAGCACCACAGCGGGGAGCAGATATTCGACTCCGTGCTCCTTGACCAGGGGAGCGACCACCAGTGCGACTGCTCCGGCGGCCGCGGTGATCATGGCGGGTCTGCCGCCGAGAAACGACATCGAGATCGCCAGAACCACCGACGCGATGAGGCTCACCTTGGGGTCGACACCGGCGATCACCGAGAACGAAATGACCTCGGGGATGAGCGCGAGTGTCGTGACGACCCCTGCGAGCACCTCCACGGTGAGAGCCCGCGGGCTGCGGAGTGCGGCGAGAACGGTGGGTGCGGTGGTCACTCAACCAACTCTATGGGCGCACCAGCACCTTAGTTGCGCGCCGCTCGTCCATGGCCGCATAGGCTTCTGCGATCTCGGAGAGCGGTACCTCAAGGTCAAAAACGAGGCCGGGGTTGATGGCGCCGCTGAGCACCTCGGGCAGCAACTCTTCTACGTATCCGCGCACGGGAGCTACACCGCCGTTGACGCCGACATTCGTGTTGAACAGTCGCCGGATGGGCAGCTCGGGGCCTCCGTTGGGAACTCCGACGTACCCGACCATTCCGCCGGGCCGGGCTGAGCGGATGGCCTGGTCCATCGACTCCTTCGTGCCAACGCATTCGAGCACAAAGTCGGGGCCAATGCCGTCGAACATCTCCTTGAGTCGGGCCACACCCTCGTCGCCCCGCTCGGCCACAATGTCGGTTGCGCCGAACTCGCGCGCGATCGCGGCGCGCACATCGTTGCGCGACATTGCGACGATTCGGGATGCTCCCAAACGGTTAGCTGCGAGCACGGCGCAGAGACCGACGGCGCCATCGCCCACGACGGCAACGGTGCTGCCGGCAGTGACCCCGGCCGAAACGGCGGCGTGGTGGCCGGTTCCCATGACATCGGCGAGCGTGAGAAGGCTCGGGATGAGGTCGTCGGTTGGCATCTCGGGGGTCGCCACGAGCGTGCCATCGGCGAGGGGAACCCGAACGCGATCGCCCTGAGCCCCATCAACGAAGTCGCCATTGCGGTCGACGGCGCCCCACCATCCGCCAGTGAGGCACGACGTGCTCACGCCGTTCGCACAGTTCACGCAGGTGTTGTCGCAAAAGTAGAACGGGGCGATGACAAAGTCGCCGGGGCTAACCGTGGAGACAGCGGAGCCGACCTGCTCGACGATGCCCACGAATTCGTGCCCGATTCTGTGGGGCTCAGTGGTCGGCGTCACGCCGCGATAGGGCCACAGGTCAGAGCCGCAGACACATGCTGCGACAACCCTCACCACCGCATCGGTGTCTGCAACCAGCTGGGGTTCGGGGGCTTCTTCGAGGCGAACATCCCGTTCGCCATGGATAACCGTTGCACGCATGCAGAGAAGTCTAGGCAGCCAGGCTCCCGCCCGCGGCATACCTGCGGTCTGCGTAGCCGAGATCGAGGCAACCGAATACGATGAGGTCACACGACGGGAGGGGAACGGTGACCACGCTCAAGCGGAATCTCATCATGGCGCTTACCCTGTCGTTTCTCGTGGTTGCCTGCGCACAGGTCGAGCCCTCTGCGCTCATCGTCCCGTCTGCGCTCATCGTCGCCGCTGTCGCCGCGGTGGCCATCACCGCCCTGCTCGGTTCGCGACAGGCGGCCCTTGCCCTGGTCGGGCACGAGATCACGATCGGCAACCGGGCCAGAGAGCATCGGGATGCTCTGAGTGTTACCCCTTCACCGCAGCACCCCGACACGGCGGGACGCACCCGCTCGCGTGCCCCGGCGCGGCAGCTCCCGGCCGCATAGCGCACCGAACAGCCCTCCGCGCCCCTAGACGGGCGTCGTCGTTGTCGATGCCGCGCGGCCATATGGCCCCAGCATCCGTCGACCAGAGGACACCTTTCTCATGGATTTTTACTCGTTTGGCCCTATTGCCGCCGTGCTCGACGCGGCTTATACCCTCGTCACTGCCCTTGTGGGTTTTCTTGACCCTGTGGCCGGAGCGCTCGCCGCAGCCCTAGCCATAGCGCTCGTAACGGTCGGGGTGAGGGGCGCCCTTGTGCCCTTTGGCGCGGCACTCGTGCGGTCGGAATACACCCGCAGACGAATCGCCCCGCGTCTCGTGGCGCTACAACTCAAGTACAAGAACAAGCCGGAGCTGCTGACTCAGAAGACCATGGAGCTTTACCGGGAAGAGAAGGCATCACCGTTGGCCGGTATCGCGCCCGCGCTGCTTCAGGCGCCGGTTCTCTCCATTGTCTACGGTCTGTTCATTCTCACCGAGATCAACGGTCATGAGAATGCGCTTCTCGGCGCAGATCTCTGGGGTGCCCGGCTGGGTGACTCCCTGTTTGCCGCGCTCGGCGCAGGTGCGGGCCCGTCCGTGATCGTCGTGTATCTGGTGGTGCTCGCTGTGATCTCTGCCACCTCGTGGTTCACCCGCATGACCGGGCTCGCGTTCGCCGCGTCGGCGCCGCGGTTCGAGGGGGCGCCGGATGTGCCGCCAGCGATGGTGCGCACGATGGGAGCGATGAGCTGGCTGCCGTTCATCACCGTCGTTTTTGCGGCCGTGGTGCCCTTGGCGGCGGCGCTTTACCTCGCGGTCAGCACAGCTTGGACCCTCGCGGGGCGCACGATTCTGCGCAGGGTGTTCGCTCCGCGGTAATGGCCTCACAAGAGCTTCTCGCCCCGTTCGAGCATCTCGACGAACTTGGCGGAGCGTGCGATGCGCGTCTCCGGCCGTTTCGCCCCGCTCACGCGAAAGATCACGCCCCATCGGTTCTGGGCGTTGAGAGCCTCAAACGCGGCGGCAGCGGCCGGAGAAGCATCGAGAGCAGCCTGAAGCTCGTCGGGAACGGGCGCGTTTGCTGTGCGGTAGGCGGCAGCCCAGCGGCCGTTCGCCTTGGCGGCCTCGACCTGGGCGATACCGGCCGGTCGCATCCTGCCCTCTTCTGTGAGTCGCGCGACATGTTCCTGATTGCGCTGAGACCAGATGCTGCGGGCACGGCGCGGAGTGAACGACTGAAGTACGAAATCCTCGTCGAGGGAGTTGAGCTGACCGTCGATCCAGCCAAAACAGAGGGCGACATCCAGGGCCTCTGAATAGCGAAAGCCGGGCTTCGTGGACGCCTTCTTGCGCATTTGCAGACGAACACCGGGAGAGGTTTCACCGTGCTCCTCGAGCCACGCCTGCCACTCCTCTGCCGTGGCGAGATAGAGGATCGGTTTGTCGTTGTGCGCGATCACCATTCCACGGTAACGCGAGCTGCTGACATCGGCAGCGGGTACCGTTGAATTCCGCACGTTGAAGGAGCACCATGGCCGATGCCAACACCCCAGAACTCACTCCAGAAGAGCACGACTTTCTCGAGTCGGTGTTTGAGATGGCGCGCACGGGGGCTATAGAGCAGCTGGCGCCGCTGCTCGATGCGGGAATCCCGGTCGACCTCACCAACTCACGGGGGGACACCCTTCTCATCCTTGCCGCGTATCACCAGCATCCGCAAACGGTTGAAGCGCTTATCGAGCGAGGAGCCGACGTCAACCGCATCAACGACATGGAGCAGACAGCAATGTCGTGCGCCGTGTTCAGAAATAACTCCGAGATCGTCACCACGCTGCTCGCGGCAGGAGCAGACCCCGACCTCGGCGGTCATACAGCGCAGGCGATAGCCCGCCAGTTCGGCCTCTCCGAGATGGAGGAGCTGCTGCGCTCCCATGCGTTGCCGGGCAACGACTCGAACGGCGGCGCCGAATGACGTCTCTCGCAGACGCGGCCCTGGTAGCCAGGCTGCGCTCCGATCTCGAGGCATGCCAGTTTTCGGTTGAGTCGCTGACCGAACTCTGGGGGGAACAGGCGGATGCCGCCCTCTTTCGCGGCCAGCGGGTTCCGGCGCTGCGCGCAATCGAGACAGTCGACAGCCCCCTGGCCACCCTAGCCAGGGCGTTCATCCTCGGCCTTCCGGTCACGATTCCCGATTTCACCGCAGCAATGCCTGCGGTGGGCATTGACGGAGCGGTCGCCCTGGGCCTCGTTGACTACGCAGGGTCATCAGACGACGCGCAGTGGGTCGTGCCGCGGCTCGATCTGCGCCCCTATAGCTTCATCGATTCACACGGCGCTGGCGAGTTCTTTATCGCGAGCGATCTGGGGGAACTCGCGCTCGGCCATGCCATTCCTGAGCACCATGTGCTCGGAGTCGGCGGAGCGTCGATGACCCTGAGCGGTCTCATGGTGGGCGACCCCGTCGGCACCGTTCTCGACCTGGGCACAGGATGCGGCATCCAGGCATTGCACGCGGCCCGGCACGCGCAGCACATCATCGCTACCGACATCTCTGAGCGCGCGCTTGAGCTTGCCGCGCTCAACGCAGAGCTCAACGGAGTGCGGAGCATCGAGTTTCGCCTCGGAAGCCTGTTCGAGCCGGTCTCGGGCGAATCGGTCGACCAGGTGGTGTCGAACCCGCCATTCGTGATCACTCCCCGCACCGAGGGAGTGCCCGCCTATGAGTATCGGGATGGCGGCATGGTGGGCGATGCCCTCGTCGCCTCGGTGATTCGCGGCACGGCTTCTCATCTTCGGCCGGGAGGGACCGCCCAGATGCTCGGCAACTGGGAATACACGCAGACCGCCGATGCCTTCGACCGCATCGCCGAATGGCTCGAGGCAACAGGTCTCGACGCGTGGGTTATCGAGCGCGAGGTTCAGTCGGTCGAGCAGTACGCAGAGACCTGGATTCGGGATGGCGGCACCCGCTCTGGCACGCCGGAGTTCGATGAGCTCTACCGGGCATGGCTCGATGACTTTGAGGAGCGCGGGGTCACTCGCGTTGGCTTTGGCTACATCGCTCTTCGCAAGCCAGTCTCGGGGAGCCCGTCGCTTCTCCGTCTCGAGCGCCTCGACGGGCCTCTCGGCTCAAGCGCCCTCGGCGCCACAATCGCCGCGTCCTTCGCTGCCAACGATTGGCTTGTCGCTGTCGGCGACGCAATTGCGGATGCTCGTCTCACCGTCTCTGGCGATGTCACAGAAGAGCGGCACTACTGAAGTCGGAGGCCAAGCGGTCTTA
>NZ_JBACFR010000101.1:0-8758 GCF_056262345.1 Homoserinimonas sp. | reverse complement strand
CCACCTACACGGGCCTTTTGGAGCCCATCCGCAAGGCATTTGCCAAGGCGAACGGCGTCAAGCCGGCGCTCTTTAGCTCGAACTCCGAGGGTGCGTGCCCGAACTGCAACGGCGCAGGAGTCATCTACACCGACCTTGGCGTGATGGCCAGCGTCGCCTCGACGTGTGAGGTCTGCGAGGGCAAGCGATTCCAGGCCTCGGTGCTCGAGTACACCCTCGGCGGACGCAATATCAGCGAGGTTCTCTCGATGCCGGCCTCAGAGGCTAAGGAGTTCTTCGCCGCGGGGGAGTCTCGCATTCCGGCCGCCCACACCATCTTGGAGCGCCTCACGGACGTCGGCCTCGGCTACATCAGTCTCGGCCAGCCGCTCACGACGCTGTCGGGCGGTGAGCGTCAGCGCCTCAAACTTGCCACCCAGATGGGTGAAAAGGGGTCGGTCTATGTTCTCGACGAGCCAACGACCGGGCTACACCTTGCCGATGTTGAACAGCTCCTTGAGCTTCTAGACAAGCTCGTAGATTCAGGCAAATCGGTCATTGTGGTCGAGCACCACCAGGCCGTTATGGCCCACGCCGACTGGATTATCGATATCGGGCCGGGCGCAGGCCACGATGGCGGTCTCGTCGTCTTCGAGGGAACCCCAGCGGACCTTGTCGCGGCGAAATCCACCCTCACTGGCGAGCATCTGGCCAACTACGTCGGCGCCTAGGATGCCGCTGTGGCAGGTTCAGTGAGTCGCGTGATTTTCATGTGTGGGCCAGCAGGCTCAGGCAAGACGCGTCACGCTCGATCTCTAGAAAATGAGGGAATGACGCGTTTATCATTCGACGTGGAAGCATCCCGGCGTGGAATCACGTCGATGCCGCTGCCTGAGGATGTTCACGCAGATATCGAGGCGCTGCTGCAGCGCAGATTACTCAGGCTCGTGAGCGAAGGTTCCGACGTCGTTCTCGACTTCTCGTTCTGGTCGCGCAAGATGCGCCACGACTACAGAAAGCTCCTGGAGCCGACCGGCGTGATTCCAGAGACGATTTATCTCGCCACCAGCCGCACAACGGCGCTGGAGCGAATTCGCGCGCGACGCAACAGTCACGCCGACGACTTTGCACTAAACGACGAACTCGCCGCGCAGTACTTCGACAATTTCGAGCCGCCGACTGCAGCAGAAGGCCCACTGACGATCATCTGCTGAATCATCAGCCCGGGCAGGTTCGAACCGCTCTCGCCAGACTACTCATATCGCCGATAATGCACATTATGTCAAGTAGGCCGTGAAGCGCCGCCTTTTCCCGTCAGCGGAAACGATGCGACGCTCCTCTGCTGGCGCAGATGACCACCGTCTAGCGGGCTTGTTGGGGACATCTACTTGAGACGAATCAGCCCGGCTCCGCCCGCATCGTAATCGCGCGCCTGAGGCGGGACCGAAACTTTTGGGCAATGTAGGCCAGCACGACGAGAGCCAGAATCCCGACCAACTGGACGAGCGCGAGGAACGGACTACCAGCCTGACCATTGCTGATTACGACGAAGGCGATAGCTATCAGGACTGCCGTAGTAACGAGCGAACCGACGAGCACAGTGAGCCATAGCAGGGACGCAGGGGCGAGCACGGATCCACGGTAAATGCGGCGCACGGTCAGAGCGATCATCACCAGGGAAACCAGCCCGAGAACGGTGATGGCGCTGGCCAGCGCGAGCAACGGCATACGCAAGCCAGCGTATTCAGGAAGGCTAGTGGCGATATCCGCTGACAATCCAGGGAGAAGCGCGAGCGCGCCAATTCCGACAAAGAACAGTGCCCCCAGCGCGCACTCTATGACAACCACAAGCGCCAGGGAGACTCGCGGCAGATTCTCGTTCATTTATTGATTATCGATACAAATCGATCGATAATCAATAGGCTGAACCGCCGAGCACCATATCCACTCCCCCGGGCTGGAACGTCGTCCTGCGCCTGTATCGCCCGCAACAGCACGCCGTGGCCCGGTGGCAGGTTCCCCCGATCGAAGCAGTGCCTTAGTGCTCAGCGCCGGGCTGCCGAACATGCTTCGGCTGACCAACCTCGTTGAGCGGCACGGCCTCTGGCAGCGGTGCGCCGTTCAGGTCGTCGACCGGGCACTCGAAGATCGTGTGCCCCTCAGAGTGGTCGACAACGTGCTCCCCCAGCGGATGCCCGCACACGGAACACGTCCAGTCCACGAGATGGCGCTCGTTCTCGGTGTGGCGTTCGGCATCCCCCGGTTCGGGCCCCGGGGTTGGCCCATTCAGCTCATCGTCCACCGAAACGGGGCGCGCAATAACCCAGTCGGCCAACGTCATCCGGGGGGCTCGCGGGTCGATCTTCTTCTTATCGTGCTGAGTGTGTTGTCCTGCGGCACTCACGCCATCCTGATCCATGGCCAGAGGGTACGTCCGCGGTACTCAGCGCACCAGCCCGCGAAGCGCCAAGCACCGCCGAGGGGCGCGAAATTCGCCCTTGCGACGCCCCTGAGCACGCATTTGGTACCCCTCGCGCACCTCCGCGCCCGGCAAGCCCTCTCCCACCTAGATAGCGGAGGCCGCCGCCCAGGCGGCCAGTTTGGCGGATGCTGCGCCAGAATCGATCGCTGCAGCGGCAACATCCATCTTGGATCGGAACCGCTCGAGGATCGGCACCTGCGTCTGCGACGCATCCTGCGCCAAATCCCAGGCAATCAGCCCAGCTGCGGCGTTCAGGAGCACGATATCCCGCACAGGGCCGGCCTCTCCCCCCAGCGTGCTGCGGGCGATTACAGCGTTGCGCACGCCATCGCCGCCGATGAGATCGTCGATCTTTGCCGTGGGGATGCCGAGGTCGCGGGGGTCGAGGTCATGTTCGTGCACATCGCCTCGGGAGACCTCCCAAATGTGACTGTGGCCCGTCGTCGTGAGCTCATCGAGGCCATCGTCGCCGCGAAACACGAGCGCCGTCGCTCCCCTGGTGCGAAAAACGCCCACGAAAAGCGGAACCGTCTCAAGGTTCGCCACGCCGACCGCGGATGCCTCTGGCCGGGCAGGGTTACAGAGCGGCCCCAGAAAGTTGAAGACTGTGGGCACGCCAAGTTCCTTGCGCACGGCTGCCGCGTGGCGAAATCCGGGGTGAAAAAGCGACGCGAAAGCGAAACCGATGCCCGTTTTCTCAAGAACCGAAAGAACTTTTTCTGGCGACTGCTGAAGATCGATGCCGAGCTCGGTGAGCACGTCAGACGCGCCCGACTGTGAGCTCACCGCACGGTTTCCATGCTTCAGAACTTTGGCGCCCGCCGCAGCGCAGACAATGCTCGCCATCGTCGAGATGTTCACGGTCCCATAACGGTCTCCCCCGGTTCCGACGATGTCGAGAACCATCGGATCCACGTCCAGAGGCACGGCATTCTCGAGAATCGCGTCGCGGAAACCGACAATCTCGTTGACCGTCTCGCCCTTACGGCGCAGGGCAATAAGGAAGCCCGCGAGCTGGGCAGCCGATGCCTCTCCGGCCATGATCTGCGCCATTGCCCAGGATGCCTCGCTAATGGTGAGGTCTTCTCCGTCAAGCAACGTAGTGAGCAGGTGAGGCCAAGAAACGTTTGAGGACATGGCCAAAATCCTACCGACTGGCTAGGCACACCCTGCGGGATGACGACCTCGCCCTATTTTTCGGCCATAATGGGACTCGTGACCAGCACCTCAATAACCCATGCCCCCGGGGCCCCTGTCGTGAACAGGCCTAACGTCGTCGCGATCGGCACGATCGTCTGGCTGGGCAGCGAGGTCATGTTCTTCGCCGGCCTCTTCGCCATTTACTTCACTCTTCGCGGCACGTCCCCGGAGCTGTGGGCTGCAGAGACCGCCGTTCTCAACGTGCCCTTCGCGCTCACCATCACGATCATCCTCGTGCTTTCCTCTGTGACTGCTCAGTTCGGCGTCTTCGCCGCTGAGCGCATGCAGCCGCGTCGCACAGGCACGCTGCTGCAGGTCGGCAAATGGGGAATGGTCGAGTGGTTCTTCCTCACTTACCTCATGGGCGCGCTGTTCGTGACCGGCCAGGTGTTCGAGTACGCGACCCTCGTGAGCGAGCACATCGGGCTCCAGTCGAACTCGTATGGTTCCGCGTTCTACATCACGACCGGCTTCCACGGCCTGCACGTGATCGGCGGCCTCATCGCGTTCCTCTTCATCATCGGTCGCGCCTACGCGGTCAAGCACTTCGGGCACAAAGAAGCGACCAGCGCAATCGTCGTTTCGTACTACTGGCACTTCGTTGACGTGGTCTGGATCGGCCTGTTCCTGGTGATCTACGTTCTCAAGTAGACGTAGTTCGCCCCCTCCTCACACTGAATCTCGCAGATAACGCAGAACGGGAAGTCCACAGCACCATGGGAATTGACTCGACTAAGCCGAACGGTCGTCGCACGCAAGTGGGACGTCGTCACCCCCTGGCGAGCGTCGCGCTCATCCTCGCCGGCCTTGTGGCCACCGGCGGCGCGTATGCACTCTTCACATCGACAGCCACGGCGGAGACCGCCAGCTCCGAGGTCGTGCATCAGCAGCTGGTCGACGAGGGTGAAGCACTCTTCGCCGCCAACTGCTCCAGCTGCCACGGCATGAATGGTGAGGGCACCGAAGAGGGCGTAAGCCTGTTCGGTGTCGGCGCTGCCGCTGTCGACTTCCAGGTCGGAACCGGCCGCATGCCGATGGCTGCCCAGGGACCGCAGGCAGAAAAGAAGCCCGTGCAGTTCTCTGACGAGCAGATTCTGGCACTCGCTACGTATGTCGCAGATTTCGCTCCGGGCCCCGAAATCCCCAACGAGGAGCTTCTCGACGGCGCAGACGCCGACCTCGCCAACGGTGGAGTTCTCTTCCGCATTAACTGCGCAATGTGCCACAACGTTGCTGGCGCCGGTGGTGCACTGACCGAGGGCAAGTTCGCTCCTTCGCTCCAGGGTGTTTCGTCGAAGCACATCTACGAGGCCATGGTGACCGGCCCCCAGAACATGCCGGTGTTCAACGACCTGAACCTCACGCCTGAGGACAAGGCGGATGTCATCGCTTACCTCAAGTACCTCGAGGAGACGCCCTCAGTTGGCGGTTTCACCCTCGGGAGCCTCGGACCTGTCTCCGAAGGTCTCTTCATCTGGATCTTTGGTCTCGGCGCTGTCGTCGGCGTAACGGTGTGGATCGCCGCACGCGCCAACTAGGCACACAACTCCCACAAGCTCTCACATCATCACCACTGCACCACACAACGTGCCAATCGAAGGGAAGAGAATGGCAAAGCAGGACAACGGCGAGTCTCTCGCCGCTGCCGGCTCGGCTGTCGAGAAAAGCGGAGCCCCAGCGGTTTCGCCAGGCACGGCCGTCGTCGCCTCAGACGCGCTCACCAACCCGGGGCTCCCCCCACACAATCCTCGGGTAACAGACACCGACCCGGCCAAGGAGCGCCACGCTTCGCGACTGGTCGGTGGACTCTTCCTCCTGTCGATCGTGGGAAGCATCTTCGCGATCGTCGCGTACATCATCTTCCCGATCACCCCGGGCGACATGTTGTCGGTTCGACTGAACACGCTCTTCCTCGGGCTTGGCATCACGCTCGCATTGATTCCTCTCGGAATCGGCGCGATCTACTGGGCCAAGAACCTCATGAGCAGCCACGAGCTTGTCGAGATGCGCCACCCCACGCGCGGCACCGACGAGACCCGCGCGGCTGCAGCAAACATCTTCACCCTGGGCAACCAGGAGTCGGGCTTCACCCGTCGCAAGCTCATCCGCAACAGCCTCATCGGAGCACTTGCCGTGTTCCCGCTGCCGGCGATCGTGATGTTCCGCGACCTGGCGCCTGCAGAGGACCCCGTAGCGCTCTTCAAGCACACGATGTGGAAGAAGGGCACCCGGCTGGCAATTGACCCCTCGGGCGCGCCGATCAAGGCTGCGGATGTTACCCGCGGTTCTGTGTTCCATGTCATCCCCGCGGACCTGTACGACGCCGAGCACGTTCTCGACGAGAAGGCCAAGGCCGCCGTGCTCCTCATGCGCCTTGACCCGTCCGAACTCAACGAGCTCGAAGAGCGCAAGGAATGGTCGTACGACGGCATCGTCGCGTACTCCAAGATCTGCACCCATGTCGGTTGCCCCGTTGCCCTTTACGAGCAGCACACGCACCACCTGCTGTGCCCCTGCCACCAGTCGACGTTCGACGTGACCAACCACTGTGAGGTCATTTTCGGACCGGCAAAGCGGCCGCTCCCCCAGCTTCCTATCGCCGTGGACTCCGAGGGCTACCTCATTGCCCAAAGCGACTTCCTCGAGCCCGTTGGTCCTAGCTTCTGGGAGCGTTCCGTATGACAACCACAGCAACATCCGCGGCCGCAGAGGCGTCCGTGACTGAGAAGGCCCCCGTCGGCCGCGGAATGCGTTTCACTAGCGCTGCCGCCAGCTACATCGACGACCGCACGAGCATCTCGGGCCTGGTCAAGGAACTCGGTCGCAAGATCTTTCCTGACCACTGGTCTTTCATGCTCGGCGAGGTCGCCCTCTATAGCTTCGTTGTGATCCTGCTCTCGGGCACCTTCCTGACGTTCTTCTTCGACCCGTCGATGACCGAGATCCACTACGAGGGCTCGTACGTTCCCCTCAAGGGCGTCGAAATGTCTGCGGCCATGGCCTCGACACTCGATATCTCATTCGATATCCGTGGTGGCCTGCTTATGCGCCAGCTGCACCACTGGGCCGCTCTGCTTTTCGTAGCGTCCATCGGGCTGCACATGCTCCGTGTCTTCTTCACGGGCGCATTCCGCAAGCCGCGCGAGATCAACTGGGTCATCGGCTTCGTTCTCTTCATCCTTGCGATGGCCGAGGGCTTCACCGGATACTCGCTCCCCGACGACCTGCTCTCGGGCAACGGTCTTCGCATCATAGACGGAATGCTCAAGGGCATCCCGATCGTGGGCACCTGGATCTCGTACCTGCTGTTCGGTGGCGAGTTCCCGGGAACCGAGATCGTGCCTCGCCTCTTCGTGCTGCACATCATGCTGCTTCCCGCGATCCTCATCGCGACCCTCGGCGTTCACCTGCTGCTGATGATTATCAACAAGCACACGCAGTTCGCTGGCCCCGGTCGCACCAACGACAACGTTGTTGGCGTGCCCGTGATGCCCGTGTTCGCAGCGAAGGCCGGCGGATTCTTCTTCGTCGTATTCGGCGTGCTGGTGCTGATCGCGTCGTTCTTCTCCATCAACGCGGTCTGGGTCTACGGCCCTTACGACCCCTCCCCTGTTTCGGCCGGTACCCAGCCCGACTGGTACATCGGATTCGCCGATGGAGCGCTTCGACTCGTTCCCCCGGGATGGGAGTTCCTGCTCTTCGGCTACACCGTGTCGATGAACATCCTCGTCCCCCTCGTTGTCCTGGGTCTGTTTATCGTGATTGTTGCGATCTACCCCTTCATCGAGGCCTGGGTCACGGGCGACCAGCGCGAGCACCACATCGCTCAGCGTCCCCGCAACGCGCCCACTCGCACGGCCATCGGTGCCGCAGGTGTCACGTTCTACGCGGTCATGTGGGCAGCAGCATCGTCCGACATCATGGCGACGCACTTCCATCTCACGATCGAGGGCATCACCCACGCGCTGCAGGCTCTGCTCTTCGTGGGCCCGGTTGTTGCCTACTTCGTGGCGAAGCGTGTCTGCCTGGCTCTGCAGAAGAAGGATCGCGAGATCGCCCTTCACGGCTTCGAGTCTGGTCGCATCGTGCGCTTGCCCGGTGGCGAGTACGTCGAGGTTCACCAGCCGCTGTCGGAGTACGAGCGCTGGCGTCTAGTCAGCTACGACGACTACAAGCCGTTGATGCTTCGCCCCAACGACCAGGGCAAGATCACAACCGGAATGCGCCTGCGTGCGGCGTTCTCCCGCTGGTTCTTCGAGGACAGGGTTTCGCCCCCGACTCGTACGGAACTCGAGCAGGGCGAACACCACTAGGTCGTTGCCTCAAACGAAGAATGCCCCCGCACATCGTGCGGGGGCATTCTTCGTTTGTGGCTGTGGCGCTGTGGCTGTGGCTGTGGCTGTGGCTGTGGCGCAGAGTAGCGTTGATCCGTGCATGAAGCTCACACCATCACGACTCGGGCCTACACCGCAGAAGATGCCCCAGCGACGCTGGGGATCTTTCTCCGAGCGATCACAGAGATAGCTAGCGCCGATTACACGGCCCTGCAGATCCGCGCGTGGGCCGGGATAACGCGGCGGTCTTTGGCTTCATGGCACGACGCACGGGCTGCAGCATCAACCCTCGTTGCGGTGGCCGACGGGCAGATCGCAGGGTTTGCGGACGTGCCCCCGGCCGGCTACGTAGACATGATGTTCGTAAGCCCTGATTCTGTGCGCCAGGGCGTGGGCTCCAGGCTGATCGTGGAGATATCCGGGAGGGCTGTGCGGGCCGGAGCACAGGAGCTCAGCACCAATGCGAGCATTACGGCTGTGCCGTTCTTCGAGCACCACGGCTTCGCCGTGGTTGCGGAGCAGCATCCAGAGATTGCCGGCGTAAGGCTCACCAACTACCGCATGACTAAACGCCTGTTGCAGGCGTAGCCACGTATCAATGCTCGGTGTTGAAGACCTTCTTGAGGTAATCCGCTGTGGAGCGATAGTCAAGACGGTCATAGAAGGCCGGTGCTCTGCGGCTGGCTACGATGAGCTCGCTGATCCCGCGACCACGGCAAATGTCTTCAACAGCGGCCACGAGGCTGCTGCCGATCCCCCGTCG
>NZ_JBACFR010000100.1:0-4645 GCF_056262345.1 Homoserinimonas sp. | reverse complement strand
CGAGGTCGAGCATCCCGAAAAGATGGTCGCGCTCGCTCACCGCCTGCTCGACGCCAACAAGCTGCGACCCAGAACCACAACCGGTCGCACCCGTGGCGACACCACGTGGGTCTATGGCCGCGAAGGCAAGCCGTGTCTGCGGTGCGGAACGCTCATCAGCGACGGGTTAATCGGTGGCGCTGGCGAGTACGAACGCCACGGGTATTGGTGCCCTCACTGCCAGAACTAGCGGCTCCTGCGTTCACAGCTGCCTCATAGTGTGCGCCGAGGGTCTGCTTAACCGGGCTCGCAAAACTTGAGGCACGAAGCCCCACAAGGCGGGGCTTACCAGGACCGTTGAACTCTCACGGGCACGAAAGGCACCATCTATGACTGAGACCACCACCACGCCCCCGACACCTGCCGCCGACGCCAGCTCGAACACCGGCCACGCACCCGAACCAGCCGCCACCCCCAAGCGCTGGACCCGCTTCGTAACCCCGGTCCTCGCCATCATGGCGGCGCTCATCATCGGCCTCTTCGGCGGACTTCTCATCGGGCAGAACACCGGCGGAGGGCCAGGACCTCGCGACGCCGGGTTCCCGGGCTCCTCCCAGGACAGCCCCATGCCGGGAGACGGCCGGGGACAGCAGGGCGATCACCGCGAGGACATGCGCGGAGACGACATGCGCGGCGATGACATGCGCGGCATGCCCGACGGCACGACCTCGGGCACCGTCACTGGCAGCGTCACCGCTGAGTCCATCACCGAAGGCTCTCCCGCATTCGGCCCGGTCGCTGAGCGCGCCGGAAACTAGCGCGTGACCCGCGCCCCGGAATTTCCGCCGGTTCGGGGCGCGGCCCGCCACTAGGCTCTGGCCATCATGAAGAAACTGGCCGCGTTCCTCGTTGTGATTGCCGTCGTTGCTGGCGCCTATCTGGCCACCTCGCCAGATTCCCTGTCGACTGCATTCACCGACCTACTTGTTGCGGACGGAGGCGAGCACAGCGACGAGCACAGCGACGGATCCGCGGATGCCGCGCCGACAGGGATCGACCAGGAAGCGGCCGCAGCATCGGCTTCTGCCGTCGCTCCCGTTTCGAAGCCCTTAGACGCCACCGCAGTGACCGTGGATTATGTGCACGACGGCGACACTCTTTTTGTGGTCACCTCCTCTGGAGAGCGGCTCAAGGTGCGCCTCATCGGCATCGATACCCCCGAAGTCGGCGACAATGCCGAGTGCTTCGGAAGCGAAGCAACGGCGCGAGCAAGGGCACTCATGCCAGAGGGGATGACGGCGTGGGTCACTGCCGACGCAGGGCCCCTCGACCAGTACGGCAGGAGTCTGCTGTATGTGTGGTCCGACTCCGGTGAGTTCGTAAACCTGACGCTGGTGGCGGAAGGATACGCGACGCCACTTTCTATCGCGCCTAATGTGCGCTACGAGCAGTCCTTCGCCACCGCAGCATCCTCTGCGCAAGCAGGTTCCGCAGGCCTCTGGGGGGCGTGTTGACGACCGAGAGGTGAGCCTTCTGAGTGTTAGGGTGGCCTAAGTCTGGCTAGGCAAAACGTGCTAGCCACATATCTGAAGGGCACATTTTCGAATGAGCTACATCAAGTCGGCGGCTCTGGAGGAGACCGGATTCGTCATCCTCGACAGGTACGACCAGGCGCAGGATCCGAAGGAATGGCTCGACCTGGAGTATGTCGACTGGAAGTCTTCTGGAGACACTCAGTTCGCTCCGCTCGCGAGCGCCAACGGCAAGATCGAGGTCAATGGCTTCTGGAACCACCAGCCCCCTCGCACCGACAAAGACGGCGTATGGATCGAGTCGCAGGTGGCGAAGGCTCCGCGCCTTACCGCTAGGGCACAGGAGCCCGGCGCCAATGTCGGCCGGTGCCGTGTGATTGAGCTCAAGCCCAACAGCTACGAAGAGACTCTCTACAACCTTCACCAGGACGACAACAACCGCCTCAACCCCGACGGCTCCGGTTGGATCGTGCGCGGGTTCTTCAACCTCTCCGACGATGCCGACTCGTGCCTCGTGCTGCGCGAAGAGCGCTTCGACCCCGACACTGAGATTCGCATCCCGCTGCCGGCTGGCGCTCAGGTGATCGTCGACACCCAGCGCTTCTGGCACGCCGTATGGCACCCGGGCCCCGAGAACCGCTACTGCCTCATCACGTCGTGGGAGTCCGGCCCTGAACTCGACGCCTTCATCGCCAAGCACCACGGAACCACGGAGCACACCAGCCCCGCTCTCGACCCCGCCGTCATCGCGCACGCGCAGGCCGATGTGCAGCGCCGCTTTGCGGAGCGAGCCGCGGCCCTTGCCGAGCGCGGCAGCGACGATGAAGGCCCCGAAATGTCCGACGTCTAGGCAGATCGGTCGTCTAGGCAGATCGGTCATCGCCATCTGATGAACCGCCTCCGACTCTTCGGGGGCGGTTCGTTAGTTAACCGCTAGGCAGCGGGGGTGTGATCCACGATCAGGCGTTCCGCCATCGACCGGGCCTGCTGCGCGGAATCGAGATCGCCCATCGCGGCCGTGACGATCGATCCCTTCATGAGGATGTGCAGCGAGAGCGCAAAGTCGTCCACATCAGTGAGCCCCGCACGCTCGGCCAAGCCCCTGATCATGCGCCTCACGTGATTGAGGTGCACGATGCTTGATTGGCCCAGCGGATGCTCCGGGCCCATTTCGAGAAGCACCTTAACGAACGAGTCCCCCTCGAAGTCATCACGGTGAAACCACTCGTCGAAGACATCGAAGATGCCGAGCAACTGTGCGCGAGGGGAGGCGCTGCGGCTGGCGACTTCGGCGACGATCAGCTCTGATGTCCACACCTGTTCGCGGCGATTGAGAAAAGCCTGAGCGAGCTCGTCTTTGGAGCTGAAATGGCGATAAAACGTGGCGATGGCGACCTTGGACTTGGTGATTATTTCGTCGACACTGACGTCGCGAATGCCTCGGTGAGAGAACAGGTCGTACGCGGCGTCCAGGATGCGCTCTCGGGCTCCCTGTTTGATCGGCTCAGTCATCGCCCTCCAATCTTAGCGCTTGACAGAACGCCTACTCTACCCCCTAAATGGGTACAGACAGAGCGTTCCATTCGCACAGATCGGTCATCCCGAGACGGCGCCAAGAAACGAGAGAATGAGGGAAACAATCGTGACCATCACCGCTCCCACCACAGCTCCCACCACCCCTGCCCCCTCGACGCCACGGCAGACGCAGCGCAGCACTGACCGGAGCAAGGCTCCGCGCGAGGCCCGAGTTTCAGAAGACGCAGTACGCGACTACCTGCAGGGGATCTCGGTGATCCCCCTGCTGGCCGCAGAAGAAGAGCCCGAGCTGGCTCGCCGCATCGAGGTTGGCGTGATCGCCCGCGAGCGACTCGAGACCACAACCGGCCCGGCCAAGCTCGTTCGCGAGTTGCAGCAGCTGGTCAACGAAGGCGAAGCCGCCTACCGCCAGTTCGTGCGCGCCAACCTCCGCCTGGTCGTGAGCGTTGCCAAGAACTACGTCGGCCACGGTGTTCCCTTCATGGATCTGATTCAGGAGGGCAACCTCGGCCTCGACCGCGCGGTGAAGAAGTTTGACTTCGCCAAGGGCTACAAGTTCTCCACCTACGCCACCTGGTGGATTCGCCAGTCGATTAGCCGGTGCCTCGCCGATTCGTCGCGTCTGATCCGAATCCCCGTGCATGCCGCAGAGAAGGTCGTTGCCGTTCGCAAGCTGTACCGGGAGCTCGAAACCGAACTCGGCCGCCGCCCCACCGTCGAAGAGCTCTCGGCCGAGACCGGATTCACGCCGGACAAGGTGCGCATCTATCTAGATGCCGACCGCGAGCCCGTGAGCATTCACACGCCCGTCGGCGAAGAGCAGGACACCGTGCTCGGCGACCTCATCGAGGATGACCAGCACGCGCCCGTCATCGACATCGTGAGCGCCGGCATCCGCAACGAGCTGCTGCACAAGTGCATCCAGACGCTGCCGGAGCGCGATGCCAAGGTGCTCAAGCTGCGCTTTGGCCTCGATGGCTGCGCCCCGATGACGTTCGACCAGGTGGGCGAGGTGTTCGGCATCTCACGCGAGCGGGTTCGCCAGCTTGAGCAGCGTGCCCTGCGCGCGCTTCGCGCACGCGAGTTCCGCGGCCCGCTTTCCGACAGCTAAAGGCTGACACCTAGGACTACTAGGTCCTCACGTACGAACGGCCCCGTTGGCCGCCCAGATGTGCCCGTGGTGGGACGCACTGGGATGCCAGCAGGGCCGTTTGTCGTGCAGCCCGCGCTCGGCACTACGCCCGGATGCGCCCCGTCGGCTGCCGGGTCGGGCGCGATAGACGCTTGGGGCTTTGCGTGATTCCCCACCAGGCCACCCTGGCCATTGCCTCGAAGACGATCGAGCTCGACATCTTGGATTTGCCTTCCTGTCGCTCGGCAAACTCGATGGGGACTTCGCGCACGCGACACCCACAGGTGTTCGCCCTCCACAGCATTTCGATTTGAAAGCAGTACCCGCGGCTCATCACCGTCTGCGGCTCGATCCGCTCTAGCGCCTCCCTGCGGAAGGCGCGGAATCCGCCGGTCACATCGGCAGACGTAACGGGCAGGCATGCCCGGGCAAAAACGCTACCGCCACGAGAGAGAAGCTGGCGCGC
>NZ_JBACFR010000099.1:0-1830 GCF_056262345.1 Homoserinimonas sp. | reverse complement strand
GAGACCTTGCCGTCGAGGGCGACGATGTCGCCGTCTGCCGTGAGCACGAGGGGGTTGACCTCGACGAGCGTCGCGTCCTCACCCTTGTAGACCTCGTAAAGCTTGACGAAGACTGCGGCAACCTTGGCAACGAGCTCCTCGGGGAAGCCTCCCGCGCGGGCGATCTCTTCGGCCTTGGCCTGGTCGATGCCGGCGATGGGGTTGACCTCGATGCGCGCGAGCGCCTCTGGCCGCTCAACCGCGAGCTCCTCGATCTCCATTCCACCCTCAACGCTGCAGAGCGAGAGGTAGGAGCGGTTTGCCCGGTCGAGCAGCACGGAGAAGTAGAACTCCTTCTCGATGCGAGCGCCCTGGGCGATCATGACCCGCTTGACCACGTGGCCCTTGATGTCGAGGCCGAGGATCTGCTCGGCAGCCGTGAACGCGTCGTCCGCGTTGTGCACGACCTTGACGCCGCCAGCCTTGCCACGACCACCGGTCTTGACCTGGGCCTTGACGACGACGGTGCCACCGATCTTCTCGGCAGCCGCCTTGGCTTCTTCAGGAGTGTCGGCAATCAGGCCGGCAAGTACTGGCACGCCATAGGACTCAAAAAGGTCCCTGGCCTGGTACTCATATAGATCCACGCTGCTCATTCCAATCCGCGCGTAATGGTGTTGTGAAGTGGCAAATGTTCTCGAGTCCGGGCCGAAAGAAGGGGGCTCCGGAGAAGTTAGCCAAGCAAAACTCTACCCCGGTCTCACTGCCCGACTTTGTCGGGGTGCCTCAGCGGCCGCGAAAGAACGGGGATTCTTTAGGCGAGAATCACCGCTTGGCGTCGGGCGCATCGGAGTCGCCCCGCGAAGCATCGGCGTCGTCGAAGTCACTGTGCGAGGCGATGAGCAGGCGAAGCAGACGATTCAGTTCTTGCTGATCGGCGGGATTGAGACCGGCCACGAGTGCCGCGTTGATGTTTTCGGCATGGGGCAGGAGGGCTCGTAGCTCCTCCCTTCCCTGCTCGGTCAGAGTCAAGATCTTGCGGCGTCGGTCAACGGCGTCACGAACCCGCTCGATGTAGCCACGGTTTTCGAGCCGCAGCACAACATCCGCAATCGTCGAACGGTCGAGCTGGAGCAGGTCCCCGAGTGAGCGCTGGTCGATCGAGGGGTTGCTATCGAGCAGGCTGAGCACGCCGAATTGCACCGACGTGACCTCTGATTCGCCCGCGCGGAGCCACAGCGCGGCGTGCGCCTGCTGGGCACGGCGCACAAGGTAACCCGTATAGCGAGAGAGTTCGGAAGGCAACATCCGCCCACCCTAAAGCCAGCGGGGCGCCACGGGTACCGGTCTGCCGCTCGCGAGCGAAAGGCCGCTGTGAGCCCTGCCATTGCCCAGGCCAGATGGGATGCTGCCGGCCCCGGGGATGACGGGGCCGAGCGGCTCACTCGTCAGACGACCTTGGCGATGTTCCTCTGAGCGCCGAGGCCCTCAATCGAAGTTTCCAGGAGCGAACCATCTGAGAGGTACCGCGCGGGGGTGCGGGCGTGGCCCACCCCACCGGTTGTTCCCGTCGCGATGACGTCGCCAGCGTTCAGGGTGATGATGTCCGAAATATAGGAGACGAGCTTGGTCGGCGTGAAGACCAGCTCTGCTGTGGTTGTCTCCTGCACGGTCTCTCCGTCGACGACACACTTCATGATCGGGCCGAGATCCCACTCGTCGGCCGTCACGAGGTAAGGACCGAACGGCGCCGTGTTCTCGAAAGTCTTGCCCTGAAGCCACTGCAGGGTGCGGTACTGGTAATCGCGCATCGACACGTCGTTGATAACGGCATACCCGGCGATGTAGTTC
>NZ_JBACFR010000098.1:0-6243 GCF_056262345.1 Homoserinimonas sp. | reverse complement strand
GGCCAAGCAAGCCCTGCTGTGAATTGGCTCAGCGCGCGAACGTCACAAAGGGAAGCCGTGCGATTTAGCCGATGAGCGCGGCTGCCGCCGCGGCGCGCTTGTGAAGTTCGGCCGAGATGGGGGCGGAGCCCGCCGATTCTGCGGCCCGCTGCTGGCCAGCATCACTCACGATGTACTCGAAGTAGCCGCGCACGAGGGTTCCCTCGATGTCGTCGCTGTAGTCCTGGCAGCCCACCACGTAGCTGATGAGCACGATCGGGTAGACCCCGGCCGCCGTCGTTGTGCGGTCGATCTCTATCGCCAGGTCGCCCTCGGTGCGACCGGGAGCGATGGGGGATGCATCGACGATCGCGGCGGCAGCCTCGGCGGAATACGGCACGAACTCGTCTCCCACCTGCACCGAGACGAGGCCGAGATCGGCGGCGCGCGAGGCATCGATGTAGGCGATCGTGCCGGTGCCGTTGCGCAGGCTGTCCACGACGCCGGATGTTCCCTGGGCTGCTTCTCCGCCGTCGAACGGCCATTCACCGCTGGGCTTGTGTGGCCAGGCTGCGGGGGCGGCTGCCGAGAGGTACTCGGTGAAGTTCTCGGTGACCCCCGAGTCGTCGGAGCGGTGGATGGCGGTGATGCGAGAACTTGGCAGCGTCACGCCCGGGTTGAACTGCGCGATCGCCTTGTCGTTCCACTGGGTTATCTCGCCGGAGAAGATCTGGGCAATCGTGGTGGCATCGAGGTTGAGGGTGTCAATTCCTTCGAGCTGAAACGCGATGGCGATTGGGGAAATATAGGCGGGGAGTTCGACGATGCCGGTGCCGGGGACGCAGCCGTCGAACGGCTCGGTGGCGATCTCTTCGACCGTAAAGGCCCGATCCGATCCGGCGAAGGCGCTTCCGCCGGCGCTGAACATTTCGCGGCCGGCACCAGAACCTGCTGGGTCATATTCGATCGTCGCTCGGGAGTTGGTGGTCTGAAAGCCCACCGTCCAGGCCTCTTGGGCCGCCTGCTGCGCGCTGGAGCCGCCCCCGACGATGATGCCGCTGTACGGCCCAGTGACGTCGGTGGTGCGCTCATTGACGGCGCAGGACGCAAGCATTGCGGTCGCTGCGATCATGGCGGCGATGGCACCGGCACGGCGGATGATGGTCACTGGATGGCCTCGAAAGTCACCATGACAGGCTAACCATTTTTCGAACCGCCGGTGTTCTGCACCGGTGAGAGCCCGGATTCGTTCAGCGCGACCCAAACCCGGTAGTTTCGCCCCGCGCTGCCGCCTCCAAAGTAGCGATGTCGATCTTGGTCATCGGCATGAGGGCCTGAAAGACCCGGTCGCGGGCGGCGGTGTCTGCGGTCGTCATCCATTCGTCCATGCTGGCGGGCACGATCTGCCATGAGACGCCGAAGCGATCTGCGAGCCAGCCGCACTGGCTGGGCCGTCCGCCCTCGGTGAGGGCATTCCACAGCCTGTCGATCTCGGCCTGGTCGGCGCACATCACCTGAAGCGAGAGCGCCTCTGAGAACGTGAACGGCTGCTCAACTCCACTATCCATTGCCACGAGGGGTGTTGATTTGAGCACAAAACGGGCGTGGGCTACCTTGCCTTCTGGCCCGGCGTCAGAGCTGGTGTAGCGGCTGACCGCCTCGATCGAACTGTTATCGAAGAGGTGTGTGTAGTACTCCATGGCCTCTTCTGCGCGCCCCTGCTGCTGCGCCGAGAAGAGCAGCGACGGAATCACCCGAGTCCCCGGTGCATCCGTCGCCATGATCTGCCACGACACCCCGTAGCGGTCCTGAACCCAGGCATAGCGCTCGCTCCACGCGTACGAATCGAGGGCCATGAGGGTGTGGCCCCCCGCCGAGAGGGCGGCGTAGATGCGGTCGACCTCCTGGGCGCTGCCCGTTTCGATAAAGAACGAGATGCTGGGGTTGATCCTGAATTCAACGTTGCCGCCGCCGTTGAGGGCTGTTAGCCGCTGGCCGCCCACCTCGAACTCCACCGTGAGCACACTGCCGGGAGGGCGACCGCTCAGATTGCCGGACGATTCGGGAAAGTAGGAGGTCGCGAGAATGCGCCCACCGATGGCATCCGTGTAGAAGGCCGCCGCCTCTTCTGCCTGGTCGGTGAGCCAGATACACGGCACAATTTTGCTGGTCATGCCGATGAGAATAATTCGAGGTTGCCGCGAAGTGTCGGATTCGAGTGAACTCACAGCCATCACCGGAACCGCGCGATCAGACTCCGGGGGAGTGGACTTCGATCGCAACGATCCCGGCTTCTGGTCGCTCCGACGAGAGATGAATCACGGCAAACCCGCCGGTTTCGAGCATCGCCGCTGCCCTCACCGCACTGTCGACGGGGGTGTTGGTCTGGCGGGCGACCTCCGCGAGGATTTCGGGCAACACGGGTCCGTGGCTGCACAGCACTGCGGTCTTTCGCTTGCGCAACCGCTTGGCGATCACCGCCTGCACATCGGCGGTGCCGTCCTCCCATGCGTCTTGGCTGATCCTGTCGGTCTCTTTGATCTTGAGGCCAGTGAGCTTGGCGAGGGGCTTGACCGTGGCGACGCACCGCACCGCAGTGCTGCTGATGAGCTTCTGAGGGCCGAACGCGGCGATTGCGGATGCCGCAGAGGCCGCCTGCTTTTCTCCCTGGCGCAGCAGAATGCGTTCAGCGTCTGGCCCGTCAAAATCGTGGGGAGAGATGGCCTTGCCGTGGCGTAGCGCGATGACGGCGAATGTGCGTGCGGTGTCGTTGTCCACCCGAGCGGAAAACCGGTCGAGCACCTCGCGGTCGTGCGAATAGGTCAGAGCCTTGCGTGCCTTGGCAAGCGACAGCCACTCAAGC
This sequence comes from Homoserinimonas sp., assembly GCF_056262345.1. NCBI lineage: Bacteria > Bacillati > Actinomycetota > Actinomycetes > Micrococcales > Microbacteriaceae > Homoserinimonas > Homoserinimonas sp. The sequence goes on along the minus strand of NZ_JBACFR010000098.1, from coordinate 3,401 downwards.
TTGGCCACCTCGTCGTTGGGGGTAAAGACGTGCGCCTCGTGGGTCTCGTCATCGACCTCAGCCGCCCAGTAGTGCACGATCTTGTCGCGGCCTCCCGGCAGCGTGTATTCGGTGGTCCCGAGCGGCGCACCGAGAGCGATGTCGAGCCCCGTTTCTTCTTCGATCTCACGGGCCGCCGTCTGGGGCAGGCTCTCGCCGGGGTCGACCTTGCCCTTGGGTAGCGAAATGTCGCCGTGCCGGTCGCGATGAATGACGAGCACGCGAATCTTGCCGTCGAGTACTCGCCAGCACACCGCGCCGGCGGCGAGAACGGGGGAAGCCGGGCTGGATGTGCTCATCGGGCTGCCGCCGGCCTGCGACGGGCGCTGATTATCTGCATCGTCACATTCTGCATGTCCGGCAGCGGTGTGCCATCGTCTGCGAGGTGGTGTCGTGTCCATTCCCCATCGGGCTCGAGCCACCACGACGATGTCGAATCCGCCATAGCAAGGTCGAAGATGTTATCGATTCTGCTCAGGTGTTCCGGGTCGGTCAGGCGCACGAGAGCCTCCACTCTGCGGTCGAGATTGCGGTGCATCATGTCTGCACTGCCGATATAGGTGAGCGGTTCGCCGCCGTTTTCGAATCGGAATATGCGCGAGTGCTCGAGGTAGCGCCCCAGGATGGAGCGAACCCGAATGTTGTCGCTGAGACCGGGGACTCCGGGCTTGAGGCCGCAGATACCGCGCACGACGAGGTCAACATTTACCCCGGCCTGACTCGCGCGATAGAGGGCGTCGATGATCTGTTCGTCCACGATGGAGTTGAGCTTGATGCGGATTCCGCTTGGCCGTCCGGCGAGGGCAGCGGCGGTCTCATTCTTGATGCGCTTGATGAGGCCTTTTCGCAAATGGAGGGGAGCAACGAGCAGGCGCTTGAACTTCTTTTCGATGGCATACCCCGAGAGTTCGTTGAACAGCCGGGTGAGGTCGTTGCCCACAACTGGGTCGGCCGTGAACAGGCCGAGATCCTCGTATACCCGGCTCGTCTTGGGGTTGTAATTGCCGGTGCCGACATGGCTGTAGTTGGTGAGGCTGCCGTCGCTCTCCTGCCGAACCACGAGAGCGAGCTTGCAGTGCGTTTTGAGCCCGACAAGGCCATAAACCACGTGCACTCCCGCTTTTTCGAGCTTGCGGGCCCACGTGATGTTGGCTTGCTCGTCGAAGCGCGCTTTGATCTCCACGAGGGCGAGCACGGCCTTGCCCGCCTGGGCCGCGTCGATCAGGGCCTCCACGATGGGGCTATCGCCGGATGTTCGATACAGCGTCTGCTTGATGGCGAGAACCGAAGGGTCTGCCGCGGCCTGTTCGAGAAACGCTTGCACGCTCGTGCCGAACGATTCGTAGGGGTGATGCACCAGAACATCCCGTCGCTTGATCGAGGCGAAGATGTTGGATTCGCCACCCGGCTCCGCCGGCAGGAGAGCCGTGCTCGTCGTGGGCAGATGCTTGCGATATTTGAGCGATGGCCGGTCGATCTTGAACACCTCGAAGAGGCCGCCCAGGTCGAGCGGAGCAGGAAGCCGGTACACCTCCTGCTCGGTGACCCCCAGTTCACGGATGAGCAGATCGAGGGTGCGATCATCCATGTCCTCGGTGATTTCGAGCCGGATGGGTGGGCCGAATCGGCGCCGCAGCAGCTCTCGTTCGAGGCTCTGGATGAGGTTCTCTGATTCGTCTTCGTCGATCTCGACATCTTCGTTGCGGGTGACGCGAAACTCGTGATGGTCAAGAATCTCCATCCCCGGAAACAGTTCGCCGAGGTGGTTGGAGATGAGGTCTTCGAGCGGAATGAACCGCAGCAGCCCGCGCTCGTCGTCGGGCAGCTTGACGAAGCGGGGCAAAATGCTCGGCACCTTGATGCGAGCGAACTGCACTTTGCCGGTCTTGGGGTTGCGAACGCGCACCGACAGGTTGAGCGAGAGCCCGGAGATGTAGGGGAACGGATGCGCCGGGTCGACCGCGAGTGGCATGAGCACCGGAAAGATCTGATGGGTGAAAATCTCGTCGATGCGGTCTCGGTCGTCTTGGCCGAGGTCTGCCCACGTTTCTATGTGGATGCCGGCGTCGTCGAGAGCAGGCTTTACCAGCTCCCGAAACGCGAGCGCATGCCGATCCTGCAGCTCATGCGCTCTGGCGCTGATGCTGCTGAGTACCTCGGCGGGCGACCTGCCGATGTTGGTGGGAACGGCGATGCCGGTTGCGATGCGCCGTTTGAGCCCGGCGACCCGCACCATGAAAAACTCGTCGAGGTTGCTGGCGAAGATCGCGAGAAAGTTGACGCGCTCAAGCAGCGGCAGTTGCGGGTCTTCTGCCAGTTCGAGCACGCGGGTGTTGAAGGCGAGCCAGCTCAGCTCTCGGTCGAGGTAGCGGTTGCCTGGCAGGGTGCCGTCATCAACCCACGCAGACTCGTAGTCGTCATCATCGAGGCTTTCGGTGATGAGGCCAGTGTCGTCGATGGTGATATCGGCATCCATCGCTCAATACTTGCACCACACCGTGAACTGCGGGTTATCGAACTGTGACGCTAGCGGCGTGTTGAGTACTGCACATCGACCGTGTGGTCGGCGAAACCGTAAGAGCGGTAGAGACGAACGGCGGGCACGTTATCCGCGTCAACGTAAAGGCTTGCCGTGCGGATGCCGCTGGCGGCCAGGTGGGCGAGCCCTGCCGCGACGAGACGGCGGCCCAGCCCGGAACCCTGGTGGCGAGGGTCGACTCCGACCACATAGAACTCACCGATGCCCCCGTCGACCTTGAGCCAGCAGAATGCGATCAGTTGCCCGTCTTCGTCACGCAGCAGCAAAAAGTCGTCGGCGTTGAACCAGGGTTCGGCCATGCGCGCGTCGAGGTCCGCCTGTGTAAGGGAACCCTGCTCTGGGTGGTGAGCGAACGCGCGGGCGTTGATGTCAAGCCATGCGGCATCGTCGCGTCCCGGGCGAAAAGGCGTGAAGCCGTCGAGCGCCGCAGCGCCGTCCAGGTCTGAGGCGTCCAGGTCGGCGGCGTCCAGGCCAGCGGCGACCGGGGCACGCAGTTGCAGGAGGGTGCGCACGGCGGTGAGCTCGTGCCGGGCGGCGAGGGAGCGCGCTGCGGGATGATCGCCGTGCGCCCAGATAAGAACCGACGGGGATTCCGTGAGCACGCGGGTGAGCATCTGCTCGCCCAGGCCGTCGCCTCGGGCATCGGGGCCGACACCCAGCTCGGCCTCCCCGGGGTCGCCCGTGAGGAGAACGGCGGCGGCGGTTTCGTCGATCGAGAGAAGTTCGCGGCGGCCGTCACGCAGCTCCACGAGGCTCTGGTCTGAGAACGGCGGCTGGCCATCCGTTGCCGTTGCGCGGGAGATGAGCCTGTTCAGCCATTCGG
>NZ_JBACFR010000097.1:0-15268 GCF_056262345.1 Homoserinimonas sp. | reverse complement strand
GTGACTGCCTGCCAGGTGGATTTGGCGGCCCGCACAACAGAGTTCACCGCCACATCGGCCGCATCCGCAAGAGAATCGGGCACGCCCAAAAACCGGAGGTGCAAGCCGTCTCGGGGCTCCGGTGATTCGTGGCCTCCGCTGCCGCTCACCTGCCCGCGAAGCTCAAGAGGCCGTGCTCGCGCAGCATCCGGCGCCCTGTCTGTGTATGACACCGGCGAGGGCTCGGCGAGATCAAACAACCGATCGGCGAGTTCTGTGGCAAATGCAGGACTCGCCGTGGCATCGGATGCCAACCAGTCTTCGAGGCCGCCAGCCCCCTGTTCCCCTGCAACTTTGCCGAGAAGCACTCTCGTCAGGGCGGAGAGAGCGACCCGGTCACTACGGAAGTCAGCGCCTGATGCCAGCAATGCGGGGGTAGCAGGACGGCGGCCATCGATCGCCTTCGCAGAACCGAAACCCGCAAGGATGGGGGCACCATCCTCACTCAACAGAACCGAGCCCACACCGATAGAGCCGTGGCTGACGAGCGCATTATGCATCTCACTGATCGCATTGCACAGTGGCGCAACCAGGGTGACAACCTCGCCTATGTGCAGGGCCTGCCGGGCCGAGAACAGACGAGTGAGGCCGCCGGGCTCGTACCTCGGCAACACAAGGCAGGGGGCCAGTGTTGCCGAGGTCGCAACATCGATAACAGGCACGATGTGGGGATGGTCGAGCCGCAACAGCACCCTGAGTTCTGAGTCAATACTGGCCGCGGACACCTCAGGGCGAAATACTTTGAGAGCCACCAAGTCGGAACCGAACTCTGCGTCATCGGCGTTACGAACGACGGGGCCCGCGTCTCCTTCGGATTGTTCGGCCAGTGGCCTGCCCAACCAGACTTCGCACCTGTCCCCGGTGCCGAGGCGTCGAAGCGTGCGATACCCGGCGATGAAAGTCATGCTGCCTAGGCTCGCAGGGGACCAGGACGACGCCGTCCCGCTGTGAAAAGGTTGTGAGCGAGAGCAGCTAACGGTAACTGTGTGGGATCGAGGTGTCCGCAGAGGCCCTATTCTTGATGCATGGCACGCCGAGACAAATCAGCCCCGAAGACTCCCAAGGAACCGGGCCGCATTAAGCAGATGTACCAGGTCTTCAAGATGACCAAACGGTACGACCCCAGCTCCGTTTGGTGGATGCTGCTGGCCTTTGTCGGCCCGCTCGCCGCCGTTGTCGTCACCGGTATCTTCATCTCCGGCAACAACGTCTTTGGCCTGATCCTCTGGATTATCTCCGGCCTTCTCGCCGGCCTGCTCGTCTTTCTTATCGTCCTAAGCCGCAAGGCTGAGCGCGCTGCATATTCGCAGATCAAGGGCCAACCGGGCGCTGTTGGAGCCGTGCTCAAGAGCTCCCTTCGTCGCGGCTGGACCGCAAGTGAGATTCCTGTCGCTGTGAGCCCCCGCACTCAGGATGCCGTCTACCGTGCCGTTGGCCGCGGTGGGATCGCCTTGATTGGCGAGGGCCCCAAGTCGCGAACCACTCGCATGCTCGAGGACGAGCGCCGCAAGGTCGCCAGAGTTGCGGCCAATGTGCCGATTCACATAATCCACGTAGGCCCCGATGAGGACTCCGTCCCGCTCCACAAGATCGCCAGGACGCTCGGTAGCTACAAGAAGGCCCTCACCAAGGCCGAGGTTTACGCCGTCAACAACCGTGTGACATCGCTGACGACAAAGACGGGGCTCGCGATCCCCAAGGGCATCGACCCGACCAAGGTTCGCGCCCCGCGCCCACGCTAGTTCTTGCCACCCGGGCGACAGACCGGGCTAGCAGTCATAAAGGAGGGGCACACGAATACCGTGTGCCCCTCCTTTATCGCTGTCGTTTCGCCAATGGCTACCGCACCCGCACGAGCACCGTTCCGGCGATCTTGTCGTGAAGACCGCGCTGGTCGGTATCCCAAATAAGCGCAGGGATTACGAGCGCGAGTAGCAACGTCCGCACGAGGGGGCGCCAGATTCCCACCCAACCACCGCGAATGGGAACGACCCTCAGGCCGACGCAGAGATGGCCGATTCCGCCCGAGGTGAGCGGGATAAAGAGAACCTGGGTCGCCATGAAGATCAGCGTTGACGCCCACTGCTCGTAGCCGAAGAACACGGCAGAGAGAAGAGCCGCGAGGGCGAAATCAATGAGAAGGGCCGCAATCCGCCTCAGCGGCCTCGCGACCGAACGCGGTCCCGTTTCGGGGAGGCCGAGCCGCTGACCCGGCCATGAGGAGACGGACGGCGTGGCCTGAGTTGCTGATGGCATACGTCCAGTCTACGAGGCCAGTGACGCGTAACATGGGCGAAACAAAGGTGACACCGTGGGGAAACCCCGCACAAATAGCCTCCCCTTGTCTGCATTTGCAGGTGTCACTTCAACCTTCGCTCATTGGAGTCCAACGCATGTTCACTGATTCGTCCGAGGTGCTCAAGTTCATCAAAGACAACGACGTGAAGTTTCTTGATATCCGCTTCACCGACCTGCCTGGTGTGCAACAGCACTTCAACATTCCGGCGTCAACAGTGGACGAGGACTTCTTTCGCGATGGCCAGCTCTTTGACGGCTCGTCGATCCGTGGCTTTGCCTCGATCCACGAGTCGGACATGCAGCTGATCCCCGACGTCAGCACCGCATACCTGGACCCGTTCCGCGCAGAGAAGACCCTCATCATGGTCTTCGACATCTACAACCCCCGCAACGGCGAGGTTTATGGCCGCGACCCGCGCCAGGTAGCCAAGAAGGCCGAGAAGTACCTCGCGTCCACAGGCATCGCCGATACCGCTTACTTCGCCCCCGAGGCCGAGTTCTACATCTTCGATGACGTCCGCTACGAGACCAAGCAGAACTCCAGCTTCTTCTCCGTTGACTCCGAAGAGGGCGCCTGGAACACCGGACGCGTCGAAGAGGGTGGGAACCTGGGCAACAAGACGCCTTACAAGGGCGGCTACTTTCCCGTCAGCCCCGTCGACAAGCAGGCGGACCTTCGCGACGACATCAGCCTCAAGCTGATCGACGCTGGCCTCATCCTGGAGCGCGCACACCACGAGGTGGGCACCGGCGGCCAGGCAGAGATCAACTACCGCTTCGACACGATGGTGCACGCGGCCGACGACATCCTCAAGTTCAAGTACATCGTCAAGAACACGGCGAACGACTGGGGCAAGACCGCGACGTTCATGCCCAAGCCCCTTTTCGGAGACAACGGATCGGGCATGCACACCCACCAGTCGCTCTGGAGCGACGGCAAGCCCCTCTTCTACGACGAGGCTGGCTACGGCGGGCTCAGCGACCTGGCTCGCTGGTACATCGGTGGCCTGCTCGCGCACGCCCCCGCCGTTCTCGCTTTCACGAACCCGACACTCAACTCGTACCGTCGCCTCGTGCCCGGCTTCGAGGCACCCGTCAACCTCGTGTACTCGGCTGGTAACCGCTCTGCGGCCATCCGCATCCCGATCACGGGTACCAACCCCAAGGCGAAGCGCATTGAGTTCCGCGCGCCCGACGCCTCGAGCAACCCGTACCTCGCCTTCGCGGCGCAGATGATGGCTGGCCTCGACGGCATCAAGAACCGCATCGAGCCGCTCGCCCCGGTCGACAAGGACCTCTACGAGCTTCCCCCCGAGGAGGCCAAGGGCATTCCGCAGGTTCCTCGCGGACTCGCGGAGTCGCTTGAGGCTCTTGAGGCTGACCACGAGTTCCTTCTTCAGGGCAACGTGTTCACCAAGGACCTCATTGAGACGTGGATCGCGTACAAGCGTGAGCAGGAGATCCTTCCCGCCGCGCAGCGCCCGACCCCGATCGAGTATGAGCTGTACTACGGCGTCTAATCACTAGCCGTCAAATCACTAAGAGATAAGGGCCGCAGAAGCGATTCTGCGGCCCTTTTCTGCGCGGGGGGCCCAACGGGCCGCCAGCCGCTAGATCGTGGGACTAAAGGGCTTTTCCACGCCGTAGAAGCGGCGCTCGAAAACTGCCCGGGAATGCCGAGTCGTGCGGAGGTAGTCCTCCTCCAGATCCGTGGCAGATCCTGCAGGGTAACCCAGGATGCGGGCCACGCCGTCGAGTTGCTGGCGGTCGGTGGGCAGGACATCCGAGGTTTTGGCGGACCACAGGGTGATCGCCGACCGGATGCGCGAGGCCAAGATCCAGGCTTCGCGAAGCATATGCGCGTCTGACTCCGTCACCTCATCGGCGACGACCGCTGCGGTCAGGGCATCGAGGGTCGATGGCGTGCGGAGTCCGGCGTTCTTTGCTCCCAGCCTCAGTTGAATGAGCTGCACGAACCACTCGACGTCGCTGAGCGAGCCGCGCCCGAGCTTGAGATGGCGAGAGGGGTCAGCGCCCTGTGGGAGTCGCTCCGATTCAACCCGTGCCTTGATGCGTTTGACCTCGCGTACCTCGGACTCCGAGATCGACTCCGGGTAGCGAACCGCATCGGCAACAGCCATGAAGTCACGGAGAAGGCCGGCATCTCCCGCAACGCCCCGCGCCCGCAGAAGCGCCTGAGCTTCCCACGTGAGGGACCACCGGGCGTAGTAAGCCCGATACGACTCCAGCGACCGGGCGATAGGACCATTGCGACCCTCGGGGCGCAGATTGGCATCGAGCTCGAATGGCAGCTGCGGATCTTCTGTCAGCCTGATGAGGTCCGACACGATCCGCTCCGCGCGTCGCTGCGCGACTTCTGGCTCCACATTGGTGGGACGGTAAACGTACATGACGTCGGCGTCTGAGCCGAAGCCGAGTTCGCCGCCGCCGTAGCGCCCCATGGCGATGATGCCGAATTCGATTCCGTCGGGCTCGCGGCGAATCGCCGACAGCATCCCGTCGAGGAACATGCTGTTGATCTCGGACAGCCCGCGCCCGAGATCCTCGATCGAAACGATATCGAGCATCGATCCCAGCGCGAGACGCAGCACCTCGCGGCGGCGGGCCGCACGTAGCGCAGCCGCTACGGGCTCCGCCTCGGAGTGGCGCCGGAGCAATGCCGAGGCCTCCTCTCGCAGCAAGGAGGGCATTCTCGGCCGCAGGTCATCGTCGTTCTCAAGCCATGCTGCCGATTCAGGGAAGCCCTCAAGCAATGCGCCCACATAGCGCGAGCCCGAAAGAACCTCAGTGAGGCGTTTGGCCGCCCCGGAGGAATCCCTCAGCATGCGCAGGTACCAGTACGACTCCCCCAAGCGGTCGCTGAGCCGCCGGAACGCGAGCAATCCGTAGTCCGGGTCGGCCCCCTCGGAGAACCACTGAAGCATGACGGGGAGCAGATTGCGCTGAATCTGGGCTCGCCGCGAGACGCCGGTCGTCATCGCCGCGATGTGGGCGAGCGCACCCCGGGGGTCAATAAAGCCGATCGCAGCGAGTCGTGCTTCTGCCTGCTCGCTGCTGAGCGCCAATCCCGCCTCGGGCAGTGCTGCTACCGCAGAGAGGAGCGGGCGGTAAAAGAGCTTCTCGTGCAGGGTTCGCACGGCTGCCTTGCGGGCCGCCCATTGCTGAAGAATGCCAGCCGCCGTCGTTGCGAGCCCGCTGGCCCGCGCCAGCACTCGAAGGGCACCCTCGTCGCGTGGCATGAGGTGGGTCCTGGTGAGTTTGGCGAGCTGCACCCGGTGCTCAAGCACTCTCAGAAACTGGTAATCGTGAGCGAACTCCGCTGCCTCGGCACGGCCGATGTAGCCGCCCTCGGCGAGTGCTTCGAGCGCCTCGAGGCTGCCTCGCTGCCGAACCTGCGGATCTGAGCTGCCGTGCACAAGCTGTAGGAGCTGAATCGTGAATTCGATGTCCCGGATGCCGCCGGGGCCGAGCTTCAACTGAATATCGACTTCGTCTGAGGGGATGTGTTCCGTGACGCGTTCGCGCATTTTTTGCACGCCGCCGACGAAGTTCTCGCGCGACGAACTCCGCCAGATGAGGGGGGCTAGCGCCTCTTCGTAGCGGCGGCCGAGCTCCGTGTCCCCGGCCATGGCACGGGCCTTGATCAGAGCTTGAAACTCCCAGCTCTTGGCCCAGCGCTCGTAATAGGCAACATGCGATTCGAGCGTGCGCACCAAAGCGCCGTCCTTGCCCTCTGGCCGCAGGTTGGCGTCGACATCCCACAGGGCAGGCTCGCCCGCGAGTTCGGTGATGCCGTGCATGGTCTGGATCGCAAGCCGCGTGCCGATTTCGACGGCGCGACCCGTCTCGATCGACGAATCCGCTTCGACGACAAAGATCACGTCGACGTCGCTCACATAGTTGAGTTCGCGTGCGCCAGCCTTGCCCATGCCGATAACGGCAAGCTTGGTGGCGGCTACCTCATCTGCGGGGAACGGCACGAGAGTCCTGGCGATAACCAGCGAAGCCTCGATGACCGCGGCGGCAAGATCGGCGAGGGCACCCGTGACAGCGGGGATGCCCGCCAAAGGATCGCGCAGCCCAAGGTCATAAGCGGTGATCGCAGTGACGTGACGGCGGTAGCGCACGCGGATCGCGTCCCACGCGCGCTCCCCCTCGGCAGAACGTGCGGCCTCGACAAGATCATCCCGATACCGTTGCGCGGTCCATGGATGCTCCAGAGCGGATTCAAGAACGTCCAGCTGATCCGGATGCCGCCGCAGAAAATCTGCGAGCCCCAGGGACGCTCCCAGCACCCGGATGAGTCGTTCGGCCCCGCCCGGAGAATCCAGAACCACGCGGGTTTCGCTTGGCGCAGTCTCGAGCAACCCGAGCAAGAGAGTGAGCGCCTGGTCAGGGTCAGCAGCCTTGGCGAACTCCGGCAACAGCTGCGCACCGGAGTCCCCCAGGAGCTCGAGCCGATCCCGCGCCTCCCCTAGGCGCGCGAACCCTATGCGGGCAAGGTCGGTAAGGGAGGTGCGTTCGCGTCTCATCGGCCGGGCTAGAGCATCTCCAGATTGCGATTCAGCTCGTAAGGGGTGACCTGCGAGCGATACTCGCGCCATTCCTGGCGCTTGTTGAGCAGGACGAAGTTGAAGACCTGCTCCCCCAGCGTCTCCGCGACGAGTTCGGAATCTTCCATGATCGAGATCGCGTGATCCAGGCTGGCTGGCAGCGCACTGTAACCCAACGCCCGTCGCTCAGAATCGCTCAGCTGCCAGACATTGTCCTCGGCCTCAGGCTGGAGTTCATATTCGCCTTCGATGCCCTTGAGCCCGGCCGCCAGCATGAGCGAGAAGGACAGGTACGGGTTTGAAGCAGAGTCAATCGCGCGGTATTCGACCCGCGCACTCTGACCCTTGTTCGGCTTATAGAGCGGCACTCGCACGAGCGCTGAGCGGTTGTTGTGGCCCCAGGTAATGAAGCTCGGCGCCTCGTCACCGCCCCAGAGACGCTTGTAGGAGTTGACGAACTGATTGGTGACAGCCGTGATCTCCGGAGCGTGCCGCAGCAGGCCGGCAATGAAGTGGCGTCCCGTCTTGGATAGCTGGTACTTGGCACCGGCCTCATAGAAAGCGTTCACATCGCCTTCAAAGAGCGACATGTGGGTATGCATGCCGGATCCGGGGTGATCGGAGAGCGGCTTAGGCATGAACGTGGCGTAGACGCCCTGCTCAATAGCAACCTCTTTGATCACCGTGCGGAACGTCATGATGTTGTCTGCCGTCGTCAACGCATCCGCGTAGCGAAGGTCGATTTCGTTTTGACCGGGGCCAGCCTCGTGGTGACTGAACTCAACGGAGATGCCCAGATCTTCGAGCATGCGCACCGAACGGCGACGGAAGTCGTGCGCCGTGCCACCGGGAACGTTGTCGAAGTAGCCCGCAGAATCCACAGGCTGGGGCCCCTTTGGCCCGAACTTGGAGCTCTTAAGTAGGTAGAACTCAATCTCGGGATGCGTGTAGAAGGTGAACCCTGCATCAGCAGCCTTGGCGAGCGTGCGCTTGAGCACGTTGCGGGGATCAGCAACGGCTGGCTGACCATCGGGCGTCATGATGTCGCAGAACATGCGTGCCGTGGGATCAATCTCTCCACGCCACGGCAGAATCTGGAAGGTGGCCGGGTCAGGATGCGCGAGAACATCGGCCTCGTACGACCGCGTTAGGCCTTCGATCGCCGAGCCGTCGAACCCGAGACCTTCGGCGAAGGCGCCCTCGACCTCTGCAGGCGCGATAGCGACAGACTTGAGCGTGCCGACTACGTCGGTAAACCACAGGCGAATGAACTTGATGCCGCGTTCTTCGATCGTGCGGAGTACAAAGTCCCTCTGCTTGTCCATTGGCCCCTCGTCATGTCAGCAACCGGTCGACCCCCGAAGCCGGTGGCCGTGCGCTATTAGGCTACTGGCTATGGGACGACTTCGCTTAGCACTGGCGCAGACCAATCCGGTACTCGGTGACCTCGCCGCGAACAGCCGGCAGATCCTCGATGCTGCACGGCAGGCCGCGGCCCAGGGCGCTGATTTGATGATCACGGGAGAGATGGCAGTTACGGGCTACCCGATCGAGGATCTCGCCCAGAGGCCAAGCTTTTTGGTGGCATCTCTCGACGCGACTCGCACGCTCGCCAAGCAGCTGCTCGACGAGGGACTCGGCGACCTTGTCGTCATCGTCGGGCACCCCGACGGCCCCCACGAGCCCCGCTTGCTCGGCACAAGCAGTGCTCCAACAGCGATTGCGCACAATTCTGCGAGCGTGCTTCAGCACGGCCACATTAAGGCCACGTACGCCAAGCACCATCTGCCCAACTACTCCGTCTTCGACGAATACCGCATCTTCATCCCGGGTGACGAGCTGTTGGTCGCCCGAATCAACGGCGTCGACGTTGCGATCGTCATCTGCGAAGACCTCTGGCGAGACGGCGGACCCGTTTCGCGGGTGCTCGAGGCAGATGCTGGCGTGCTTGCCGTTCTCAACGGCTCACCGTTTGAGCGAGACAAAGATGAGGTGCGCCTGCCCCTCGCGACTCGTCGCGCCATCGAAACCGACACGATCGTGGCATACGTAAACCTCGTCGGAGGCCAGGACGACCTGGTCTTCGACGGAGACAGCGTCGTGGTCGACGGCCACGGCACCATCCTGGCTCGCGCCCCTCAGTTTCGCGAGCACGTGCTCGTGGTGGATGTTGATGCGGCAGACGCGACCGACACCGACCTGCCCGACAACGTTCGCCGCATCGACCTCACGACGCGCAACCACCCGAAGCCCGACCTCGCCCCGGATGTCGCCGAGCTCCCCGACGACCGCGAACAGCTTTGGAACGCTCTGGTTCTCGGCCTGCGCGACTATGTGAAGAAGAATCGCTTCGCGAGCGTGGCACTCGGGCTCTCCGGCGGCATCGACTCTGCCGTGTGTGCCGTTCTTGCCGCCGACGCCATCGGGGCCGAGCACGTCTACGCCGTCTCTATGCCCAGTCGCTACTCCTCTGACCATTCTCGGTCTGACGCTGACGACCTCGCCGAGCGCGTCGGCATCCACTACACAACTGAGCCGATCGCCGACCTGGTGATGCCGTTCGAGAACCAGCTGGGGCTCACGGGACTCGCCTCAGAGAACCTTCAGGCCAGGGTTCGAGGTGTGATTCTGATGGGGCTCTCCAACATGAATGGCCACCTCGTGCTCACCACGGGAAACAAGACCGAACTGGCAGTCGGGTATTCCACGATCTATGGCGATTCGGTGGGCGGATTCGCGCCCATCAAGGACGTTCCGAAGACACTGGTGTGGGAACTCGCTCGGTGGCGCAACGAGTTCGCCGCCTCCCGAGGAGAGATCGAACCCATCCCCGAGAACTCGATAAGCAAGCCGCCGTCTGCCGAACTCAGCCCTGGCCAGGTGGACCAGGATTCCCTGCCCCCGTACGACGTGCTCGACGCGATTCTCGACGCATACGTCGGGCAGAAACTCGGCGCGGAGGACGTTGTACAGCTTGGATTTGATCGCGCGACGGTCGACGAGGTGACGCGGCTTGTCGACCGTGCAGAGTGGAAGCGACGGCAGGGAGCAATCGGTCCGAAAATCTCGGGCATGGCCTTCGGCCGAGATCGACGACTCCCGGTCACCTACCGACCGACCCGTAACATCTGACCCACAGGAATAGAGTGTCGATATGAATGATTCCGATGCTGCCGCTGCGCAGGCGGCTCTCAAGCGCGTACGCACACGCCACTTTCAGTCGGCGAAGGAGAACGGGATCCCCATCACGGGGCTCACAAGCTACGACGTGCAGACGGCCGGAATCTTCGATCAGGCGGGCATCGACTTTCTCCTCGTCGGCGACTCCGCCGGCAACACAGTGTTCGGGTACGACACGACTCTGCCCGTCACGATCGATGAGCTGATCCCTCTCACGAGAGCCGTTGCCTCCGCTGCGACGCGAGCCTTCGTCATCGCCGATCTGCCCTTCGGTTCCTATGAGGTCGGGGCAGAGGAGGCCCTGCACTCCGCGATTCGGTTTATGAAAGAAACCCACGCCCACGCCGTGAAGCTTGAGGGCGGCGTGCGAAGCGCAGAACAGATCCGTCGCATCGTTGAGGCCGGAATCCCCGTGATGGGTCACGTGGGGTTTACGCCGCAAAGCGAGCACGGGCTCGGTGGGCACATGATTCAGGGTCGCGGCGATCAGCTAGACAAGCTGCTCGCTGACGCCCACGCCGTCGAAGACGCAGGCGCTTTCGCTGTTGTGCTCGAAATGGTGCCGGCCGATGCTGCTGCGCACGTGACCAAGGAGCTGCGCATCCCGACAATCGGTGTCGGCGCGGGCCCCCATGTCGATGGCCAGCTTCTGGTCTGGACCGATTGGGCGGGTCTCACTGCCGGTCGCATCCCCAAGTTCGTTCGTCAGTACGCCGACCTACGCGGTATTCTCACGGAGGCCGCGCTGGCTTTTCGTGCCGATGTCGCCGACGGAACCTACCCCGGCCCCGAGCACAGCTACTAACGAACTGCTCACCCGCCCACTCGAGAAAGCCCCTATGCACTCCGTACTCTCCCCTGCCCTGACCGGAATCTACGATCGAGCCGTCGCTCGTAGCACCGGCGAACCCGAGTTTCACCAGGCACTGCGGGAGGTCCTTGAATCCATCGCCCCCGTTGTCGAACGTCATCCCGAGTACCTCGAGACCGGCGTCGTCGAAGGGCTCGTCGAGCCAGAGCGCCAGATCATGTTCCGCGTGCCGTGGGTCGACGACCAGGGCACGGTTCATGTCAACCGCGGCTACCGCGTGCAGTACAACTCAGCCCTTGGCCCTTACAAAGGCGGCCTGCGCTTTCACCCGAGCGTCAACCTCGGCATCATCAAATTCCTTGGCTTCGAGCAGATCTTTAAGAACGCGCTCACCGGCCAGGGCATCGGCGGCGCAAAGGGTGGCTCGGACTTCGACCCTCATGGACGCTCCAACAGCGAGATCATGCGGTTCTGCCAGAGCTTTATGTCCGAGCTCTACCGGCACTTGGGTGAGCACACCGATGTGCCCGCTGGCGACATCGGCGTCGGCGCTCGCGAAATCGGCTTCCTCTTCGGGCAGTACCGCCGATTGACCAACCGCCACGAATCCGGAATGTTCACGGGTAAGGGTGTTCTGTGGGGCGGTGCGCAGGTGCGCACCGAGGCAACCGGATACGGTGCCGTCTACTTCATGGAAGAGATGCTCGCGACTAAAAACGAGGGCATTGAGGGCAAGACCGCGATCGTTTCCGGCTCGGGAAACGTAGCGATCTACGCAATCGAGAAGATCCAGCAGCTTGGCGGACGGGCGATCACCGCATCCGACTCCAGCGGATACATTGTCGACGAGGCGGGCATCGACGTCGAACTGCTCAAGCAGGTGAAAGAGGTCGAACGCGGCCGTGTCTCTGATTACGTCTCCCGCCGCCCGGGCTCGCGCCTCATTGCTGATGGCCGAGTGTGGGATGTTCCCGCGCAGCTGGCGTTCCCTTCCGCAACGCAGAACGAGCTCCTGCTGAGCGACGCTCAGCGCCTCATTGCCAACGGCGTAATCGCCGTCTCTGAGGGCGCCAACATGCCGACCACCCCGGATGCCGTGGAGCTTCTCCAGGAGGCCGGCGTTCTCTTCGCCCCCGGCAAGGCCGCAAACGCCGGAGGTGTTGCAACCTCGGCCCTCGAGATGAGCCAGAATGCCTCGCGTCAGCGCTGGGACTTCTCCCAAAGCGAGGACCGCCTGCACACCATCATGAAAGACGTACATCGCTCCGCCTATGAGGCAGCCGAGCATTACGGCGCTCCCGGAAACTACGTCGTCGGCGCCAACGCGGCGGGATTCCGTCGGGTGGCAGACGCAATGATCGCTCAGGGGCTCATCTAGCCCGCAAAGGCAGCCCAGCGGATGAATCGCGCGAGAATCACTTATTCTCGCGCGATTCCTCTTCTGCCCACTTGCGCGCTCTCTCGGCGATTATGGCCGGAGCAGCCAGCGCCTCTTCTTTGGTAGCAAAGGGGCCAGCGCGATCGATAGCAGGCGAAACCATGCCCTCTTCAACCTCGCCGGTGCGGGTGTTGTACCACCACTCGGACATGAGACCTCCCGGAGTCAACCTAAGATCGATCTTATGCCCAAGGATTCACACGGTCACCTGATCCCGGGAGTGGTCTCCCCCCAACGACAGGTGCCGACGAGTATCCCTCGGCCCGAGTATGTGGGCAAAGCAGCTCCCACAAAGCACACGGGCGGCGATGTTTACGCCCCCGACGAGATCGCCCTCATACGCGAATCCGGTCGAATTGCCGCTCAGGCAATTCAGCTCGTTGGCGAGAACATTCGCCCCGGTGTCACGACCGAGGAGCTCGACCGTATCGCTCATGAGTTCCTGGTGGCCAACGAGGCCTACCCGTCGACGCTGGGCTACCGCGGATTCCCCAAGTCGCTCTGCAGCTCGGTCAACGAGGTCATCTGCCACGGCATCCCCGACGACACCGTGCTCGACAATGGCGACATCGTGAATATCGACATCACGGCGTTCAAGAACGGCTTTCACGGCGACTCCAACTACACGTTCATCGTCGGAGAAGCATCGCAAGAGGTGACAGATCTGGTCACCCGCACGCAGGAGGCTTTAGCACGGGGAATCAAGGCTGTCGCGCCAGGCCGTCAGGTGAATGTGATCGGTCGAGCAATCGAGGCCTACGCCAAGCGTTTCGGTTACGGCGTCGTTCGGGACTTCACGGGCCACGGAGTTGGGGCAGCCTTCCACTCGGGGCTGATCATCCCGCACTATGATTCAGCGCCCCAGTTCGATGACATCATCGAGGTCGGAATGGTCTTCACCATCGAGCCGATGCTCACCCTCGGCACGCACGAGTGGGACATGTGGCCCGACGATTGGACAGTCACGACCAAGGACAAAAGCATCACGGCACAGTTCGAGCACACGCTCGTGGTGACCGAGCGTGGCGCCGAGATATTGACCCTTCCCTAACGAGTCTCAGGACCCTGCGACAAGGAGCCTTTCTGATGCACGACATCGCCCTCGGAATCGACATCGGCGGCACGGGCATCAAGGGTGCCGTCGTTGATCTATCGACCGGAACGCTCGTCTCTGAGCGGCTCAAGGTTGCAACCCCGCCGGGCGGAGCACCGAACGACATCGTCAATGCAGTTCGCGAGATCGTGGATCAGGTAGGTCATCTTGAGCCACAAACCCCTGTCGGGATTTGTTTTCCTGCCGTGGTCTCGCACGGCCGCACGATGTCTGCGGCGAACGTGTCACCGGAGTGGATTGGGCTCGAGGCAGAGAACCTCTTCGAACAGGCGCTCGGACGAGACATCCACTTCATCAACGACGCAGATGCCGCTGGCTACGCGGAATCCCGGTACGGGGCTGCGCGGGGCGTGAGCGGGCTCGTGATCATGACGACGCTCGGAACGGGCATCGGCACCGCCTTCATTCATGACGGCACGCTGATTCCCAACATCGAACTCGGTCACCTTGAGATTGATGGCATCGACTGGGAGACCGTTGCCGCGAACTCAGCCCGGGAACGTGAGGGGCTCGGCTGGCAAGAATGGGCCGATCGGCTCCAGCGCTTCTACGAGTATCTTGAGCGGTACTTCAGCCCAAGTCTCTTCATCGTGGGCGGCGGTGTGTCGAAGTCGGCAGAGGAATTCTTGCCCCTGCTCTCGCTCTCGACGCCCATTGTCGCCGCGACGCTGCGCAACAACTCCGGAATCATGGGCGCGGCCGCTCTCGCCCGCAATCCCACGTAGGAGAGCGACACAGGGGTAAAACGAATGGGCCGGCTGATACGCCGGGTTCTGTTCACGCCGAGCCGAAGCCCCGCGCTGGACGGCCATCTATCTCGTGACTACGTTGCCGCAGCCCTCTAGCGGTCTACCCGAAAGCTGGGCGGGCAGCCCTTAGCGCTTTCTGTCTGACCTTGCTCCGGACGAGGTTTACCCAGCCAGCCCGATCACTCGGGCTGCTGGTGGTCTCTTACACCACCGTTTCACCCTTACCGCCGATGCTTCCCGAAGGGAGCGCCGGAGGCGGTCTGCTTTCTGTTGCACTTTCTCGCGGGTTGCCCCGGGTGGGTGTTACCCACCGTCCTGCCCTATGGAGCCCGGACGTTCCTCGGCAGTCTGGTTCCAAGAACCAGACTGACGCGACCGTCTTGCCGACCCATTCGCGCTGCCAGTCTACCGGGCAGCGCGAATGCTCAGATCAGATGCCGGATTCGTCGGTGCGAATCAGGATGGCTTCAGAATCGGGGCACAGGATGACGTCGTCAGGAGCTGCGGCACGGATGCGTGCCATGTCGTTCTCGTTGAGCTTCACGCCACTGGCAGAGGAGACTCCTCCGCGCAGCAGCGACGCACCGAGACCGTAACGCGAACGCTGGCGCTCATACAGCGCGAGAAGATCCTCAGGAATCTTCGATGCGATTGTCTGTCGGTTTGCAGCAGCGTGAACCCGCTCGCTTGCAAGAGTCTTGAGTGACGCATCGCGCTCGGCTTCAACCTGACTCGCCGTTGCCTTCAACTCGTCAAACTCTGCCTTGGTAGCTCGCGCCGTTGCTTCGACTTCTTCGAGTCGCGTCATGACAACGAGCTGGATGTCTTCGAGATCGTCACGGCGTCGGCGAAGGGAGGTGAGTTCATGCTCCAGGCCTGCGACGTCTTTGACCGAGGTGGAGGTCTCGAGCCGTGCCGTGTCGCGCGCGATACGCGCCTCGACCACGGCAACATCGGCCGCCCGCATCCTCTACGTCTCGGCGACCGGGGCCACCACGGTTCACAACCTCGCCTACGCCCAGCGGCTCGGGCTTTGGGGCGGTGATGATTTCCCGTTCGCCACCC
>NZ_JBACFR010000096.1:0-2050 GCF_056262345.1 Homoserinimonas sp. | reverse complement strand
TTGGTCACGACATTGGCGGGATCCATCTGCTGGATGATCGCCTCCTGCACCTGACGCTGACGCTCCATGCGCTGCAGGTCGTTGCCGTCGAAGCGCGACCGGGCATACCAGAGCGCCATCTCGCCGTTGAGATGCTGGGGGCCAGCGTCGAAGTATCCGTAGGGTGTCTTGCTGGTGACAGGGCCATAGGCCAGCCGCTCCGGGACATCGATATCGATGCCGCCGAGCGCGTCGATGAGCTGCGAGAAGCCCTGCATATCAACGAGCACGTAGTACTGAATGGTGAGGCCTGTGACGCCCTCGACCGCATCCCGCATTGCCTCTGTTCCGGCAGTGCTGCCCTGCGAGGCGGCGTCGGGATAGAGCTCGGGGCGCTGCTCGCCCTCCGTGTAGAGATAGCCGAGCAGGCACTCGTCGCCGCAGTCGTAGCCGTTGGGGAATGCCTCGAACATGGGCGACCCCTCCGAGAAAGTGGCGTTCTCGAAGTTGCGGGGCAGCCCGATGATGGTGGTTGACCCGGTCTCTGCGTCGACACTGACGACGGAGATGCTGTCGGGACGCAGACCCTCGCGGTCGGGCCCAGCATCACCTCCGAGAAGCATGATGTTGTACCGGCCGTCGACCGGTTCTTCGTAGTCACCGCTGGCGAAAACCTCGGCGATCGTATTGCGCGTCACTCCGGCAAGGTTGGCGGCATACGCAGCGCCACCGGCCGTTGCAATGAGCGCAACGACGGCGACGATGGCGATGAGCGGGCGGGCACCCGGCGCCGCACGCACCAGGCGGACGAGCCTGAGGGTGTCGAAGGTGAGCACCAACCACAACACCGCGTAAGCGGCCAGAAAGATCTGGGCGATGGTGAGGGCGATGACATTGGTGCCGAGGGCGATGAGAATGTTGCGGTCGACGAAGTAGATGATCGCCGC
Source organism: Homoserinimonas sp. (assembly GCF_056262345.1). Lineage (NCBI taxonomy): Bacteria > Bacillati > Actinomycetota > Actinomycetes > Micrococcales > Microbacteriaceae > Homoserinimonas > Homoserinimonas sp. The sequence continues at coordinate 1,124 of NZ_JBACFR010000096.1, read as the reverse complement.
GATGACGAGAAGTGCCCAGAAAACGAGTGTCGCGCCGAGCCCGAAGCGACCCAGTCGCCGGTTGCCCGCGAGAACCTGAACAGAACCGGGGATGAGCACATTGAGCCCCACGAGCCACCAGGCCCTGGTGGTCATGATGCGGGGCGAGCGGGTGTCGGGGTTCCGCACCGGCAACGTGCTGTCGCTCACCGGCCCTGACCTTCTTCTCGTCGAGTCGTCACGCGCCGATTCGTGCCTTCAGTGCGGCGTTCTTCTCTTCGACAGCCGCCTCGAGATCGAGCGAGTACTGAGCGACAGCCTGAGACAGCTCCGCGTCGGTCGAGGCGAGGATGCGCACAGCAAGAAGCCCGGCATTCTTTGCCCCGCCGATCGAGACGGTTGCCACCGGGATGCCCGCCGGCATCTGCACGATCGAGAGCAACGAATCCATGCCATCGAGACGCGAGAGAGGAACGGGAACGCCCATCACAGGGAGCGTGGTCACGGAGGCGACCATGCCGGGAAGGTGGGCGGCGCCGCCAGCGCCGGCGATGATGACGCGGATGCCGCGGCCCGCAGCCTCGCGGCCGAAGGCGATCATCTTGTCGGGGGTGCGGTGCGCCGAAACGACCTCAACCTCGTGGGCTACGCCGAACTCCGTGAGGAGCGCTGCGGCGTCGGCCATGACATTCCAGTCAGAGTCGGATCCCATGATGATGGACACGAGAGTTTCGGGCATGGTGTCGATATTAGCGCCGCCTACTGCGGGAAACTTGCGAGGCGCGACGCGGCGCGGCTCACGCCCGCAGCCATGCGTGCCAGTCGGGATCATGGCCCGGCCACACCTCAACACCATCTTCTTGATCGAGTGCGGCCAGCCGTTGGATGGCGGCGAGCGCAGCATCCGCATCGCCCGGCCGTGCCGTAAACCCACAGGGGCGGACCTGTTCGATGCACTCCCTGAGGTCTGCGGCGTCGCAGGCGAGCACGATCGATTTGTCGGCGAGATCGACTCTGAATGACTGATGACCCGGGGTGTGCCCGCGGGTATCGAGGGCGGTGAGCCCCGGCGCGATCACGGTGTCCCCGTCAAGGAGGAGCACGTGGAGGTCGGGGCGGAGGTAGTCCTCACGAAAGTACACATC
>NZ_JBACFR010000095.1:0-18982 GCF_056262345.1 Homoserinimonas sp. | reverse complement strand
TAGTCGCGCACCTCCTCCCGCACTACCCGGCCAACCGCATCCGGGTCGAGCCTCAGCTCGTCTCGCCCCGCGCCCGCCGCCCGCACTCGGTCACGTACGCGCTCGGTGATGATGCTGACGGCTTGGGGCATGCCGCCATCTTGGGCGAGCAGCATCGAGCCTCGCTCAGGTTTTCCACAGGCGCGGGCCTCTCGGGCGCCCGCCTCCACTGAGGGGACCCAAATGTGGCTTGGGCGGGGCCGCGAAGACTCATTTGGGACCCCTCAGCCGAAGTCGGGCGACGCGAGCCGCCCGAGCCATTCGGCTAATCCTGCAGCAGCCAGGTGATTGCGGTGCGCATGTCGGCCGGGTCGGCCTCCGGTGTCGGCATCGTCACATACGACTCCCACATGACCTGCGCCGGGGTGAGTGAGCGCTCCGTCATCCACTCCAGCAGACGGCTGTAGGCGTCGGCGAGGCCGTCATACGAGCCGATGTGTAGTGCGGTTACCGCCTGGCCTGTCGGTAGCCACAGCGAGGTGACGCCATCGGCAGGGTCAATTTCGGATGCGATGGGGAACCCAGCAGCGATGTCGGCGGTCTCCCCCGGCGCACCAAAATAGACCGCGACCGCGGGACCCGCGATGGCAACATCCTGCTGGGCCAGCACCCGGGGCACGGTCGCAAACACGCGATCAAAAAACGGAACCATCTGGTTCATGGGCACAACGTCGTGGATGACCCCGACCAGCGTCGGCGGCACTTCAACAATCTTGGGGCCGACCTCGTCCGACTCCTGCTGCATCGCTGCTCCTTCGCATCCCGATCCCCGAGCGAAATCTAGGCCCAGTTGCTGCAAGGCAACAGAGAACGCCCTATCGTTGGCTGGTGATTCCTGCCGCGAATATTCTGGCATTCTGCCTCGCCGCGGCGCCCTCGTCGTCGCTATCGCCGTGGCCCTGGGGATCGGCGTGCTCGTGCAGAGTTCCGTCGCCGTCTTCACGGCGATCAAGATTGCTGGCTCGGCCTACATGGTCCACCTGGGCATTCAGGCGATCCGGCACCGCAACGATTCGGGCGAGGATGTCGACATCGTCGATGTCGGGCGCAATCGCCATCGCCTCGTGTGGCAAGGATTTGTCGTGGGAATAACCAACCCCAAGACGGTCGTTTTTCTCATCGCCGTGCTGCCGCAGTTCGTGGACTACGGCGCGGGCGAGATCCCGCTGCAGCTCGGCTTGCTCGGCACCATCTTCGTTGCAATAGCCCTGGTCAGCGACGGCGCGTGGGCGCTACTGGCGGGCAGCGCACGCGACTGGTTCGCCGCATCGCCCCGGCGCCTTTCGGCACTGAGCATGATCGGCGGCGTGCTCATTGTGGCGATCGGCATCGCGATGCTTTTTGTGGGTCACGGCTAGGCTCCCGCTTCACACGGGAAGCCACGGTAAGGCTGCCCTGCCAGGCTGCCCTGGTCAGGCCGCCCCGGCCGTGGTGGCCTCCGCCTCCGTCTCGTCTTCGTCGCTGCGCACCCGCGGCAACGCGAACGTCGCTAGCAGCCCCAGGAATACGATGCCCGCCGCGCTCAGCATCGTGATGCGTGCTGCGGAGACCATCGACTGCTCGGCCGCCCGCTGGACGTCGTTGGCGGCCTCCGCCGCTGCATCCGGCGAGACCCCAGGAACCTGCGTGAGCTGATCTTCGACGACAGCGGGGATCTCGGGAATGGCAGCACCCGCCGACTCTTCAATTGCCGTGACGAGACCGCTGCTCGATTCCTGAGGAATGCCGTCGACATCGTCAAGAGCAGTGGAGAACGTCGAGCCGAGCGATGTTACGAGGAGCGAGCCCAGGATCGCGATGCCGATCGCCGAACCCACCTGGCGGAAGGTGCTCTGCAGCCCGGATGCCTGCCCTGACTGCTGCACGGGAACGTCGATGAGGATCACACTCGTGAGCTGAGCGGTGGCCATGCCGACTCCGGTGCCATAGAGGAACAGCCATCCGGCGTAAACCCACGTATTGGTATCGAGGGAGATAGTGACTCCCAGGCCGAGGATCGCGATGACCTCGAGCGCAAGGCCGAGCCGCACCACCCCGCGGGCACCCAACCGGCGGGTAAGCGCCGGCGTTCGTGCCGAAATGATGAACGTGCCGAGGGCGAGCCACACGATGAGGATTCCCGTGTCGAGAGCGCTGAGCCCCAGACCGCCCTGCAAGAAGAGCGGCAGGGCATAGAGGAGGCCGAACTCCCCGAGCGACACGACGAGCGCTGCGATGCTTCCGAAGCTGAAGCTACGGATGCGAAGAAGCGAGAGATCAAGCAGCACAGGCTTGTCAGCGCGCCCCCGCGCTCGTTCGACCAGCACAAAAATCGTGAGCAGGATGATGGCAAGGGCGAACGCGAACGGCACGGGAGAAACCTCCGGGCCCCAGGGAACACCGAGAACCTCGATACCCTCCTTCGCATACCACCAGCCGTAGCGCAGGCCTTCGATGAGGCCGAACACGAAGGCCGCGAGACCGATGGAGGACAGCAGGATTCCGCCGAAATCCAGTCCGCGCCGGGCATGAACGTCGCGCGTCTCGCGCAAGAACATACCGGCGCCGATGAGCACAATGATCACGACGGGAACGTTGATGAGAAACGCCCAGTGCCAGCTGAATGCGGTGGTGAGCCATCCACCGACCAGTGGACCGACCGCAGCCATTCCGCCGATCGTCCCGCCCCAGACGGCGAAGGCAATTCCGCGCTCGCGCCCGACGAAGAGCGTGTTGATCGACGAGAGCGCCGTCGGCATGATCATGGCCCCGCCGACACCCTGAATGAGTCGGGCGATGATGAGGGTACTGGCGGTATCGCTGAGAGCGGCGAGAACGCTGGCGATGCCGAAGACAACGACCCCGATGATGAACAGCTTCTTGCGGCCGTACAGATCACCCACCCGGCCAGCGGTGATGAGCAGCGCGGCGAAGACCAGGGCATAAATCGAGTTCATCCACTCGGCATCCGAGGCGGTAAGCCCCAAATCTTGGATGATCGTGGGTACCGCGACGTTGACGACCGTCGCGTCCATGATGATGAGCGACACCGCCAGCGAGATGAAGGCTAGGGCCTTCCACCGGCGGGGATCTGCGGTCACCTGTTCGGTGCTCATCTGTTACCTCTCGTTCCCTGGCGCCGGATGCCGACACACTGTCGGCATCATACACCTTCCCGGATTTCAGGATGCGGCAGGCGCGCTGGGTTAACCACCCACTAAACTGATCTACGCCCGCGGGAGTGGTGAAATTGGTATACACGCCAGATTTAGGTTCTGGTGCCGGAAGGCGTGAGGGTTCAAGTCCCTTCTCCCGTACTCAGCAACACGCGTTAAGAAACAGGCCGGCGACTCGGATCTCGATGGACTTGGTGATCCGGCGGCAGCCAGTATTCTGGATTGGCGTCGATAGGCGCTACTACCGCCGAACGACGGAGTCACCCGCTTGATGCTTGAAGCCCACACCCTCGCAGCCCAGGTTGTTTCAGCCCAGCTCCCCTCTGCGCTGATCCCCTGGCTCGACCCCGAGCTCATCATCAACAGCGCCGGCTCGTGGGCCTTGCTCGTCGTATGCCTCATCGTGTTCTCAGAAACAGGATTGCTATTCGGCTTTCTCCTGCCGGGAGACACGCTTCTGATCATCGCCGGGCTACTCACCCACACGGTTTTCGTCTTCGGCCTCGACATCTGGTGGGTCGGCATCCTCATCGCCCTCGCGGCGTTCCTGGGCGGCGAAGTGGGCTACCTCATAGGCCACAAGTTCGGCCCCAGCATCTTCGAACGCAAAGAAAGCGGGCTGTTCAGCCGCGAGAACGTGGAGCGCACGAACGCGTTCTTTGCCCGCTTCGGAGGCCTCTCCGTGATTCTCGCGCGCTTCGTGCCCATTCTGCGCACCTTCGTGCCGGTCGCCGCCGGAGTCGGCCACATGGACTACCGCAAGTACTCGCTCTATAACCTGATCGGCGCCGTCATCTGGGGCTTCGGGCTCACCTACTTTGGCTTTCTTATCGGCTACATTCCGCCCGTTGCTGAGTTCGTCACCGAGTACATCGATGTGATCCTGCTCGGCGCCGTGGCAATCACGCTCATCCCGACCATCTGGCACTACGTCCAGTCGAACCGCAAGGCCAAAAAGGCACGACTTGCTGGCCTTGCGCCACTGTCGCGGGACGAGATCGTTCTCGACCAGGCCTACTTCGACCAGGACCCCAGCAACGACCCCGACAAGCAGTCAGGGTCGGGCGCCAAGCCTGAGTAGCGCAGGGTTGCAGTAGCGCAGCCGCAGCACTCGGCGGCAGTACTCAGCGCGGCGACTAGGCCAGGCGCGCAGCGAGCTCCTTAAGGGATTCGCCCGCGGCGCGGCGCACATCCTTATCGGGGTCGCGCAGCATCCGTCGCAGCGGCTCTTCACTCTCCGCCGTGCCGATCGCGGCGAGGGCGCGTGCAGCGGCAGCCCTGACCCGAGGGTTCTCGTCGGTGGTCCTGCGCTTGAGCGAAGACTCGTCGCCGACGCCGCGCTCAGCGCACACCTTGAGGCACATCTCTCGCACGCGCCACGCGCGATTGTCGACACCCCGCACAACAGCGGCCTCCGCGGAGTCGTCCCACACGTGCAGGAGAGCGCGGGCACCCCAGAGCTCCGGCCAGTACAGCGCGGGAGCGCCATCGAGAAGCCCCTGAGCATGCCGACCACCCACGTACAGCAGCACGTCTTCGCCTTCGTTACGCCCCTCAAGTAGCCCAATTGCGCGCTGGGTGAAGGCGGCCTCGCCAAAGCGAGCCACGGCCTGGGCGATGCGCTCGGGCAGCGGTGCGTCAATCGGAACGGAAGATTCGGTGGGCTGCGAAGAATCGCTGGGTGTCTCATTCATGGCACCCTCAACGCTAGTGCAGACGGATGCCCTGCAAACCTCAGCTAGGCAGACACCCAGATCGCCGATGCGGCCTCATCGCCCAGATCGAGCTCTGCGGCTCCGAGGCGCACGGTGAGGGAACCGCCGAAGGGCTTGCGCCCGACCACCACGACATCCGAGTCAACGGCAACACCCTCCGCGGCCAGGTGTCGCAAAAGCATGGGGTTTCTATCGCTGATGCGCAGCACCCGACCGACGTGGCCTTCCGGAGCCTGCGCGAGCGCGATCGCGTCGGGAATCGTCACCGACCCATCCGGGGCGGGAATCGGGTCGCCATGCGGGTCGCGGCTTGGTCGGCCGAGCTGCTCGTAGATCGCATCGAGCAACCGATCAGAAATGGCGTGCTCCAGAACCTCTGCCTCGTCGTGTACCTCGTCCCAGCCATAGCCGAACGACTCGACAAGCCATGTCTCGATGAGCCGGTGCCTTCGCACCATTCTCACTGCGAGCATCCGACCTTCATCCGTGAGCGTTACCGCACCATACGGAACGTGGTTAACGAGGTCGGCGGCCGCAAGCTTCTTGACCATTTCGGTGACGGAGGATGCCGCGAGCCCCAGTCTCGCTGCAAGCGCTGAGGGCGTTACCGGTGCGTTTTGCCATTCCGTGTAGGCATAAATCGTCTTGACATAGTCCTCGACGACAGAGGTCGCCGGCATGCCCTTTTTCGCGGCGCTCACTATGCACCCCCCGTCACTGTCAGCACGATCAGCGTAACGTTGAGCGCCACCACGAGCACCACGACGAGGCCGAGCGCCCAGTTGACGAGGGGTCGGTTGACCGCGTCACCCATCACCGTGCGGTCGCTCGTGAGCTTGAGCAGCGGAATGAGGGCGAACGGGATGCCGAAGCTCAGGAAGACCTGGCTGATGACGAGCGCCCAGGTCGGGCTAACTCCTATGGCCAGGATGATGAGCGCGGGAATCATGGTGAGCACCCGCCTGGTGAATACCGGGATGCGCCAGCCGAGCAGCCCCTCCATGATCGTCGCACCGGCATAGCTGCCGACCGCTGTGGAGGCAAGACCGGAGGCAAGAAGTCCTATGGCGAACACGAGGCCGATTGCGGGCCCAAGAGCAGATTCGATGGCGGCATGGGCCCCCTCAATGGTGTCGGTGCCGTCCACTCCCCTGAGGTTTCCCGCTGCAAGCAAGAGCATGCCGATGTTGACCACTCCTGCGATGGTCAGGGCGATGATCACGTCCCAGCGCGTGGCCCCGAGCAGGCGTTTGCGGTCGGCCGCATCCCGCGCCCTGCCGTGCCGGTCTCGAGCGAGGGCGGAGTGGACATAGATGGCGTGCGGCATAACCGTTGCGCCGAGCATGCTCGCCGCGAGCAGTACGGACTCCGCACCGTCGAAGCGCGGGATGAGGCCTTCGAGCACTGCGCCGCCATCGGGAGGGCTCACGACGAGGCCCGCCAAGAATCCCACCGCGATGATCGCGAGGAGGCCGACGATCACAAACTCGAACGGTCGCTGCCCGTGACGGGTCTGCAAAGCGAGAAGGCCCATGGAGATAGCGCCGACGATGAGGCCGCCCCAGAACAGCGGCAGGCCGAACAAGAGGTTGAGGGCGATAGCTCCACCGATGACTTCGGCGAGATCGGTCGCAACCGCGACGAGTTCCGCCTGACCCCAGAAGAGTCGCCGCTGGGTAGGGCGCATGCGCTCCCCCAGCAGTTGCGGCATCGTTCGCCCCGTGACGATGCCCAGCTTCGCCGACTGATACTGAACGAGCGCTGCCATGAGGTTTGCCGCGACCAGCACCCACACGAGCAGGTAGCCGAAAGCGGCCCCGCCCGTGAGGTTGGCGGCAACGTTGCCGGGATCGACATAGGCGATGGCGGCGACGAAAGCCGGGCCAAGCAAGAAGACTCCGCGGGCGGCACTCTTTCGCCCTTCCGGCAACACTGATTTCGGCATGCCGAAATCCTAGACCCTGATGAGGGACTTCCGCCAGCCGTTAGATGAGGTGCTGTCTCACCTGCGGGAGCAGCGCCGTGAACGCCCTCGACCGGTGACTGATTGCATTCTTCTCGTCGGCCGAGAGCTGGGCCGACGCAACGTCCAGCCCCTCTGGCTGAAAGATCGGGTCGTAGCCAAACCCTCCCTCGCCCGCCGGTGCATGCAGAATCGTGCCCTTCCATACGCCGACCTCGACGAGTTCAACGTCGTCATTCACGAACGCTGCTGCGCACATGAAGTCGGCGGCACGGTTCTCGGAATCCCCCAGATTCTTGAGCAGCAGACGGTAGTTGTCGGCGTCATCGCGCGTGCCGGCATAACGAGCAGAATGCACACCGGGCGCTCCCCCTAAGGCGTCGACGCAAATGCCGGAGTCGTCGGCGATTACGGGCAGCCCCGTGTGGCGGTGGGCAGCGCGAGCCTTGATCAACGCGTTGGCGGCAAAGGTCTCGCCGTCTTCGACGGGCTCCGGGCCGTCGTAGGCGACCAGCTCGATTCCCTCGAGGAGCGTGCCGAGAATGCGGCGCAGCTCCACGACCTTGTGCGCATTATGCGTCGCGAGCACCAGCGTGGTCACGCGAGGGCTGCCTTCTGGGCCTCCGTGAGCTGCGCTGTACCGGCAAGCGCGAGATCCAGAATCGAATCGAGTTCGCGGCGATCGAACGGCGCACCCTCAGCGGTTCCCTGCACCTCAACGAAAAGTCCGCGACCGGTCGCGACAACGTTCATGTCGGTCTCAGCCCGCACATCCTCGGTGTACGCCAAATCGAGCATGGGGGCTCCGTCGATGATGCCGACAGAGACAGCGGCGATGCTGTCAACGAGCGGGACGGCCTTCTGGGCAATGAACTTGTTGGCGCGGCCCCACTCGAGCGCGTCGGCGAGGGCAACGTACGCGCCAGTGATCGCGGCGGTGCGCGTGCCGCCGTCGGCCTGCAAGACGTCGCAGTCGATGACGATCGTGTTCTCGCCCAGTGCCTTCATATCGACGACGGCCCGCAGGCTGCGGCCGATGAGGCGTGAGATCTCGTGGGTGCGTCCGCCGATCTTGCCCTTGACCGCCTCCCGGTCGGAGCGGCTGTTCGTCGCCCGCGGCAACATCGAGTACTCGGCCGTGACCCACCCCTTGCCCTTGCCGGTCATCCAGCGAGGAACGCCGTTAGTGAAGGATGCCGTGCAGAGAACCTTGGTGTCACCAAAGCTGACGAGGCAGCTGCCCTCCGCCTGCTTGCTCCATCCGCGCTCGAAGGTCACGGGGCGGAGTTGATCGTTGGTGCGGCCGTCGAGGCGGAGTTCAGTCATGAAACCAATCCTCCCACGAGGCGCCGACGCTGCCGCAGCACCGACGAGGCCAGCGCTGCGCCTGCGCCGCAGCTCTAGCGGGTCGTCTCGATCGCATGCCTAAAGTCGGCGGCGCGCTCCGCGTAGTTCGCATAGAAGCCGTAGCTCGGTGCCGCCGGCGACAGCAACACGATGCCGCCGCGGGGAGTGAGCGCCCTGGCCTTTCGCACAGCATCGCCCATATCTGCAGCGACCGCGACGGGCTGAGCCTCTGGCATCATCTCCGTGAGGTGGGCGCCACTGCCGGGCAGCCCGATAACGGCGCAGATCGGATGCTCAGCGAGGTAGTCAACGAGGGGGGCGTAGTCGACCCCGCGATCCTGCCCACCAACGAGCAGCGTGAGGGGCGCTGGCGCAAACGCCCGCATAGCCTCGATCGCAGCATAGGGACTCGTCGACAGCGAGTCGTCAACGAAGGTGATGCCAGCGGCATCCGGGATCTCTTCAAGCCTGTGCTCAAGCGGGTGGAAGTCCGCGAGCGCCTGGGCGACGGCTTGGGCGTTATCGAGAATCGAATAGCCGTTAGCGTCAAGGGCAGCAAGGGCGAGGCACGCATTAGTAGCGTTGTGGTCGCCGCGCAGAGGCAGAGCGCTCCGCTCGAACAGTGCGATCTCGCCGCGGCGGAACCATCCGTCGGCCACGTGAAAGGACTGCGGCAGACCGACGGGCTCGTAGTCGAGCTCCTCGAAGCGGCGGCCGATCTGCTCAACCAGGCGCGGATCGAGTGCATTCACAATCACGGCCCGCGGACCGTGGGCCACGATGTTGAGCTTGTCGGCGTAGTAGTCGCCTTCGCTGCCGTGCCAATCGAGGTGTTCGGGAAACAGCGACGTGAGCACGACGGTGGCGGGCGACACGGTGAGCGCCGAGCATTGGTAGCTCGAAAGCTCGACCACATAGCGGGGAGCAGGCGGCATCGCGAGCAGAGGCAGCCCAATGTTGCCGCCGAGAACGACGTCACCGACCAGCCGCGCGGTGAGGTGGTGGATGAGGCTGCTTGTCGTGCTTTTTCCCTTGCTGCCGGTGACTCCAACTGTGGAGGCTGCGTGCTCGGCGAGCCAGAGGCTGGTGCCGCTCGTAACGGCGACCCCTGACTCGCGCATGCTTTGCAAGAGAGGGTGATGCTTGCTCACGCCGGGAGACGCAACTACGACGTCGATGCCGTCGGGGGTCTCTCCGACAACGACGGGGATGCGCTGGCCCCAGGCGGTTCGCCACGCGTCGACGGAGTCGCCTTCTGCGTCGTTATATGCGATTGCAGATGCCGCAATGCCGTCGACAGCGTCAGCAATGGCGCGACCCTCCTTGCCTGTGCCGACGATGAGCACGCGGCGGCCGGCGAGCGACTGAACGCCGCGGGCGGCAGAACTCGACTCAGCAGGGGCATCATTCAAGGGCATGCCGCGCCTCTTCATAGAGCGGTGGCACCTCGACCGCCGGGCGGTCGTCAAAAAGCGCTCGCTCAATATCCGCGTCGCCTTCGGCGATTTCGGGCGAGTCTGCGACGAGCGCTCGAACGACCGCAGTGTCTCGCCAGTCATCCGACCGGGCGGCGTGGCTGAGAGCCACGGTCGATTCGGCTTCTTCGCCGACGCACTCCCACGGCTTGTGGTTGCCGAGTCCGAGAAGCGAACGGAACCCGTCGATCAAATCCTCGTTGTCGAACATGTCGACCCCCACGATGCCCATGAGTCGTTCGCGCGACATGAATGGCGAGAAAGCGAGAAAGACAAACTGGCACTTGGCGCATTCGCCGCACCATCCGGGCTCCGCTCCGCTGATGCGGAAGGCCCGGTTGCAACTGACGATCGAGGTGTCGTAGCCCGCGGTCTGGGCGAACTTTCGGGCGATGCGCAGCTCCGTAAAGGGGCGCAATAGGGAGAAGTAGCCGCCCCGCTCCCCCGTCTGCGCTTCGATGGCCGAGGCGAGCAGAACCTCAGCGTCGAGACTCTTTGACCATTGATGGTTCACGGGGACGCCGTCCCACATCATGGTTGCCTCTGCCGCAGAACTCTCGTTCGACATGACGACGGGGCCAAGCCCGAGAAGCTTCGCCTGAGCAACGGCGATGAGCGACACCATCGCGGTAACGGGAACGTGCCCGTTGAGAGCTCCCGAGGCATTCGCCTCAAACAGAGCAGAGTCGAGGATGCGGCGGGCCGAGACAAACGGGAGCCCGCTTGCGGTGGCCACGCGCTGCATAACGACGTTGGGATTCACGGAGAACTGGGTGACGTCGAGGCCCACATACCGCATCGACTCGACCGAGACCACGGAGTCCTTGCCGCCGCCGAGCGGAACGAGAGGCCGGTTGAGCCGATCCTCGGCAATCTCTTTCGGCTCGTCAACCCGCGCGAACGGCCGAGATACCGTGATGTCGACGTCGAGCAGACCGGGCAGCCCTGCGCGGTAGGCGAACTCTCCCAGCCCGAAGTGGATCGCATCGCGCAGAAACGCGACGCCCGGCTCCGCAAGACCGTCGACGGCGATCTCGTAGCGGGGTGGCGCTGCCGCCTTGTAATAACTGAGCCCGAGAACAGCGCCGAGCAACGGCAAGACGGATGCTGCGGAATCCCAGTCAGCGTCGCCATCTTCTGGCAACGCAAAAACAATGCGCTCCGCAAAGTCGCGGGGGGCAGGCCCGTTAAGGCGGTAGTGAAAGACGACCTCGCCGGTCTCGTCCGTGCGCTCGATGTTCACAAAGCTGAAGGAGTCGAACCCAGCGGGGTCGAAGGCGAGGCTACGATTCGGCACAACAGATCCTAACCCGGCCCCCTCGGTAAGCTGACCTTCATGCACAGCGAGCCCGCAGTTTCTGCCGACCAGACGACTGCTCTCCTTACGGACCAATACGAACTAACGATGGTGGACGCCGCTCTCAGAGCTGGCACGCACGAGCGGCAGTGCGTATTCGAGGCATTCACCCGCAGGCTCCCCGGGGCTCGTCGCTACGGCATCGTTGCGGGCACCGGCCGGCTTCTGAGCCTGATCGAACGCTTTCGGTTTGGGGATGCTGAGCTCACCTGGTTGAGCGAGAACCGCATCGTCACCCCACCCACGCTTGACTGGCTCGCCGACTATCGCTTCTCTGGAAGCATCCACGGATACCGGGAGGGCGAGGTCTACTTTCCCGGCTCCCCGCTTCTTGTGGTCGAGAGCGGCTTTGCTGAGGGCGTCATTCTCGAGACGCTCATCCTGAGCGTGCTGAACTACGACTGCTCGGTGGCCACGGCCGCCGCGCGCATGGTTCATGCAGCCGGAGACCGGCCTCTAGCGGAGATGGGTTCGCGGCGGACGGGTGAATCCTCCGCCGTCGCGGCGGCGCGGGCCGCCTACATCGCTGGCTTCTCGGCAACGAGCAACCTTGAGGCGGGGCGAACGTGGGGCGTGCCGACCATGGGCACCGCGGCACATTCCTTTACCCTCCTGCACGACACGGAGGAGGAGGCCTTCCGCGCCCAGGTGGATGCGCTCGGGGTCGGCACAACACTGCTCGTCGACACCTATGACGTTCACACCGCGGTCGAGACGGCCGTGCGCGTTGCTGGCCCACAACTCGGCGCGGTTCGTATCGACAGCGGCGACCTTCCTGAGCTCGTGGCCGCGGTGCGTGCCCAGCTCGATTCTCTGGGAGCCACCGGCACCAAGATCACCGTGACGAACGACCTCGATGAGTTCACAATCGCATCACTGCGGGCAGTGCCCGTGGACTCCTATGGGGTGGGCACCTCCGTTGTCACAGGATCTGGCTCCCCCGCCGCCGGCATGGTCTACAAGCTGGTCGCCCGGCAGGGAACCGACGGCGAGTGGGTATCCGTCGCTAAAAAATCGAGCGGCAAGGCCACCCCCGGCGGCCGCAAGTGGCCGGTTCGCCTGCTCAACGAATCAGGCATTGCCACCGAGGAACACATCCGCATCGAGGGCAACGACAGCCAGGGTCGTTCGCTCCATGTCGACCTCATGACCGACGGCGTTGCGGATGATCGCTATGTCGGTATCGCCGGGACCGCCCTGGCCCGCGAACACCGCAAGGCCGCTATCGCCGAGCTACCGGCAGACGCCTTCCGCCTGAGCCGAGGCGACCCCGCGCTGGCCACCACATACTCCTGAGCGCTCGTTAGGCGGGCTCGTGGGCCTCGAGAAACGCGTAGACCTCGGTCTGGTCGATCCCCGTGAACGAACCGGTCGGCACCGCCGCGAGGAGAGATGACTGGAGCCTGGCGCTCGGCAGGGAGAAATCTGCCCACTTGGTCGACAGGTCCTGAGGGGGTTTGCGGCAGCACTCGGGATCTGGGCAGCTTGATACCTGTCGATGCCGTGTGTCTCTTCCCCTGAACCACTTCACGTTGGCAAACGGCGTGCCAACACTCACCGAGAACGACCCCTGATCTGACGACTGGATGCTCGATGTGCACCAATAGGTGCCCGCGGGCTTGTCCGTGTACTGGTGGTACGGGCTGAACCGGTCATCCACGTCGAACACCTGGCGTGCGCTCCATTTGCGGCACACCATCTGGCCTTCCACGGCGCCGAGCGCGTCAGTGGGGAACGCTGCGCTGTCGTTTTCGTAGGCCTTTGAAATCGTGCCCGACTCGTGGACCTTGAGAAAATGAACCGGAATCCCGAGGTGTTCCGTGGCGAGGTTCGTGAAGCGATGGGCTGCCGTCTCGTAGCTCACGGCAAAGGTGTCACGCAGGTCTTCGACTGACAGCTCTCGCGCGTTTTTGGCTCTCGTAAGAAAGTCGACGGCGCCCGCCTCTGGCACCATGAGCGCGGCGGCCAAGTAGTTGGTCTCCACGCGCTGCCTCAAGAAGTCGCCGTAGTCGACCGGCTCGCGCAGCCCCAGCACATGACCGGCGAGCGCCTGCAGGAGCGCCGTCCTCGGGTCTCCCCCCTCGGTCATCTTGAGGTAGATGCGACCGTTCTTGAGGTCGGTAACCGAGCGAGTGGATGCTGGCAGGTCGTTGACATAGTGGAGCGAGAATCCCAGGTGGCTAGCCAGGTCGGAGGCTACCCGCTGCGACAGCGGACCGCCCGTGTGACCAACGGCGGCGAGCAGGGTTCCCGCCGCTTTCTCAAGTTCGGGAAAGTAGTTGTTCTGGCGCCGCATCTGCTGGCGCAGCTCCCCGTTGGCCCGGCGAGCCTCCTCCGGCGTTGCCGCACGCTGACGGTGCAGCCTGTCAAGCTCTGAATGCAGGCCCAGGATCGTCTCGATTGCCTCGTCGCTGAGGGTTTTGCGAACCGGCAGCGCCGGCAGGCCAAGAGTCGAATAGAGGGGGCCTCGCTGCGCCCGCTCGAGAGCAATCTCCAGCGCGGCCCGCTTGGACGGCGCTTCGGTCGCAAGAAGAACATCGAGTCCGACCCCGAGCGCTTTGGCCAGCGTCTGCAGATCGCTCAGCCGGGGTTCCCGCTTGCCGTTCTCCAGCACGCTCACCTGGGATGCTGCTCGCCCGATCGCTGCGCCCAGGTCGTCGAGCGTCATCCCTCGCTCCGTTCGCAACTGGCGGATGCGCTTGCCAATCATGAGGGAATCGACCGTCAGGCCACCTTCTGGTGCGGTCGGCGGTGCCAGTGGTTCTGCGGTGATGGACGTCTGCGTCATGCCGAAAGACTCTCAGATCCGCTTCTTCTAGGCAATAGAAGAATCCACATTTTTCTACAAACTTTTCTTGCGAAGAGCACTAGAACTTGCCACAGAGTGGTCACACGGGCCCCACAGCCCGTCACACCGAGCACTGAAAGGCCAGACCATGAACACGACGATTGAAGTCACCGGACCCCGCGAAGAGCGCTTCGACGAAATCCTCACCGATGAGGCACTGGCCTTCGTAACCGCCCTTCACGCCAAGTTCAGCGGTCTGCGCCACGACCGGCTCGCAGATCGCATGCAGCGACGCTTCGACCTGGGCAACGGTCGCGACCTGCGCTTCCTTCCCGAGACCGAGCACATTCGTTCGGATGACACCTGGCGCGTTGCCGGTGCAGGCCCGGGACTCGAAGACCGCCGCGTCGAGATCACTGGCCCCACCGACCGCAAGATGGCGATCAACGCCCTCAACTCTGGCGCCAACGTGTGGCTCGCCGACCAAGAAGACGCCACGAGCCCCACCTGGGGCAACGTCATCGGCGGCCAGCTGAGCCTCTTCGACTTTCTCCGTGGCCAGCTCGAGTACACGAACCCGGAGGGCAAGTCCTACTCCGTGACCGCTGAGCAGACGCCGACGATCGTGTTCCGCCCTCGCGGCTGGCACCTCGTTGAGAAGCACCTGCGCTACGTCGATGCAGCCGGCACCGGCATGGCCGCCAGCGGCAGCCTCGTCGACTTCGGCCTCTACTTTTTCCACAACGCGAAGAAGCTCATCGAGCAGGGTCGCGGGCCGTACTTCTACCTGCCCAAGCTCGAATCTCACCTTGAGGCCCGCCTGTGGAACGACGTCTTCACCTTCTCGGAGGAGTACATCGGAATCCCCCAGGGCACCATCCGCGCAACCGTTCTTATTGAGACGATCCCCGCAGCATTCGAGATGGACGAGATCCTCTACGAACTGCGCGACCACTGCGCCGGCCTCAACGCTGGCCGCTGGGACTACATCTTCTCCATCATCAAGAACTACCGCGGCCGTGGTCAGTGGTTCGTGATGCCCGACCGCAAGCAGATCACGATGACCGTTCCGTTCATGCGGGCCTACACGGAGCTCCTCGTGAGCACGTGCCACAAGCGCGGTGCATTCGCGATCGGCGGCATGAGCGCGTTCATCCCCAACCGCCGTGACCCCGAGGTCACCGCGCGTGCTCTTGAGCAGGTCGCGGCGGACAAGCGACGCGAGGCCACCGACGGCTTCGACGGCACCTGGGTTGCTCACCCGGACCTCATCCCCACGGCTCGCGCCGAGTTTGATGCGGTGCTCGGGGACAAGCCCAACCAGGTCGACCGCCTGCGCCCCGACGTTCACGTCACCCGCGACCAGCTGCTCGACATCCGCTCCATTGGCGGAACCGTGACGGATGCTGGCCTGCGCGACAACGTCTCCATCGCCATCCGCTACATCGAGTCGTGGCTGCGTGGTGTCGGCGCTGCCGCCATCGACAACCTCATGGAGGATGCCGCAACGGCAGAGATCAGCCGCTCGCAGATCTGGCAGTGGATCCACCAGTCCACCGTCACAGAAGAGGGCACGGTGATCTCCACCGAGGTCGTCGAGGGAATCATCGAGCGCCTCGATCTCCAGCGGCACGACGGCGATCGTTTCGACGATGCCATCGATATTTTCCGCGAGGTCGCTCTGCGCGAGGAGTACCCCACGTTCCTCACGATCTCTGCCTACACGCGGTACCTCGTCGAAGAACCTGCGAGCGCCCGCGCCGCCTAATCGGTACCGGTTCGGCTCCCTACCCAGGGCCGAATCCGCCACTGGTTCGCACCCGCCCGCGCGAACCAGGTCCGTCGCTGCCGGCCACGCCGCGACGAGGGGGCTGCGGCATCGCCCGCTACGGCCACAGCCCCCACCATCCGTTCTCTCGGGCTCACCACATTGCACACCTCACCAAAGGAAGACCATGACCGCCTACCTGAACGACATCGAGTCCATCGAGTCCCTCAAGCAGCAGTACGGAACCGCCTGGGATGCGATCAACCCCGAGTCGGTCGCCCGCATGCGCGCCCAGAACCGCTTCAAGACCGGCCTGGAGATCGCCCAGTACACCGCCGACATCATGCGCAAGGACATGGACGAGTACGACGCCGACTCGTCTGCCTACACCCAGTCGCTCGGCGTATGGCACGGCTTCATCGGCCAGCAGAAGCTGATCTCGATCAAGAAGCACCTTAAGACCACCAACAAGCGCTACCTCTACCTTTCGGGATGGATGGTCGCAGCCCTCCGCTCCGAGTTCGGCCCGCTGCCCGACCAGTCGATGCACGAGAAGACCTCGGTGCCCGCGCTCATCGAAGAGCTCTACACGTTCCTCCGCCAGGCCGACGCCCGTGAACTCGACCTTCTTTTCACCCAGCTGGATGCTGCGCGTGCGGCAGGCGACGAGACCTCGGTTGAACTGATCCAGGCTCAGATCGACAACTTCGAAACCCACGTCGTGCCGATCATCGCCGACATCGACGCCGGCTTCGGCAACCCAGAGGCCACCTACCTGCTGGCCAAGAAGATGATCGAAGCTGGCGCGTGCGCCATCCAGATCGAGAACCAGTTTTCTGACGAGAAGCAGTGCGGCCACCAGGACGGCAAGGTCACGGTTCCGCACGAGGACTTCATCGCCAAGCTCACCGCGGTTCGCTACGCGTTCCTCGAACTCGGCATCGACAACGGCGTCATCGTCTCGCGCACCGACTCGTTGGGCGCCGGCCTCACCCAGAAACTCGCCGTCAGCCACGAGCCCGGCGACCTGGGCGACCAGTACAACTCGTTCCTCGACGTCGAAGAGATCTCCGAGGCCGACCTGGGCAACGGAGACGTCGTCATCAAGCGCGACGGCAAGCTCGTTCGCCCCAAGCGTCTCGCCAGCAACCTCTACCAGTTCCGTCAGGGAACAGGCGAGGCTCGCTGTGTTCTCGACAGCATTACGTCGCTGCAGAACGGCGCCGACCTGCTCTGGATTGAGACAGAGAAGCCGCACGTTGGCCAGATCGCCGGGATGATGAACGCGGTGCGCGAGGTCTTCCCCAACGCCAAGCTCGTCTACAACAACAGCCCGTCGTTCAACTGGACCCTCAACTTCCGTCAGCAGGCGTACGACAACCTGCTTGCCGAGGGCAAGGATGTCTCTGCCTACGACCGCGCCAAGCTCATGAGCGTCGAGTACGACGAGACCGAGCTCGCGCAGATCGCCGACGAGATGATCCGCACCTTCCAGCGCGATGGCTCGGCTCAGGCTGGCATCTTCCACCACCTCATCACCCTGCCCACGTACCACACGGCAGCGCTGTCGACGGATGATCTGGCCAAGGGATACTTCGCCGATCAGGGGATGCTCGCCTACGTCAAGGGCGTTCAGCGCCGGGAGATCCGCGAGGGAATTGCCACGGTCAAACACCAGAACATGGCCGGATCCGACATCGGTGACAACCACAAGGAGTACTTCGCCGGCGACGCTGCCCTCAAGGCAAGCGGCAAAGACAACACGATGAACCAGTTCTAAGGTCCCACACGCACGGAGAAGGGCCCGGGCCTCTGACCGGGGCCTTCTCTGTTTCGTCTAAGACCGCAGCGCCGCCTGTGCCCAGGCAAGCGCGGTATCGGCATCGATTCCGAGCTTGCGGATGCTGTCGGCGTAGTCCCGCGCGGCCCTCTGCCCGCTTTGCTCGACGACGCCGCCCTGCGCCGAGACGAACGAGCCTGCGCGGCCGCGAGTCTCGATGATGCCAGCCGTCTCAAGCTCCCTGTAGGCCTTCGCCACCGTGTTGGCGGCGAGACCCAGGTCGTCGGCTAGTCGCCGAACCGTCGGGAGCTTTGCTCCTGCTGCGAGGGAGCCGCTGCTGACCTGCTCCAGAATGTGCTGACGCAATTGCTCGAACGGTGCCACTGCGGACTCCGGGTCGATCAACAGGCCATCCACGCCCTGACTACTTCTTCATCTTTTCGTAGATCTCTTTGCAGGTTGGGCAGACGGGAAACTTTTGCGGGTCGCGCCCCGGGGTCCACACTTTGCCGCAGAGGGCGATCACGGGTTTGCCACTCATGGCCGACTTGAGAATCTTTTCCTTCTGCACATAGTGCGAGAAGCGCTCGTGGTCGCCGTTATCCAGCTGCTCCTGATTGAGCAGCTCCTCCAACTCCCGGTCAAGGGTGTCGGTGCCGCCTCCGCTGTGCTCGGTGTTGCTCATGACTCAATGGTAAACGCTGCCGCCTAGTTGCGCAGGGTGAAGGCCAAGAGTTCGGGCGCTTGCCGGGCAAATACCCTGGCGCCGGCAGCGAGCCCACACACGAGCACCAACAGTCCTGTGACGACGCCCGCAAGAAGAGTGAGCATGCCCCACAGGCCGCCTTCGGAAAGGGTCAACGCCCCGAGACCGAGGGTGGGGACGGCGCAGATGAGAATGAGGAGGAATGCCACCGCTTGACCGCCGGAACCCGACGACGATTGCGGCTGCGCAAACGGGCTCGCACCCGGGCGAACAGCCGCATACGGCATACGAACCGAGAGGTAGCTCGAGATTCCGATGCCGCTCAGGAGCAGGCAGAAGCTGAGCCCGATCATGGCGGGGAAAACCGACCAATCGCTGTACAGGGCGGTGGAAACGGGGGCAAGCAACGCGATCGTGAGACTGCCGATGAAGAGGACGGGAATGGCCCGGCCCACCCTGTCGGTCCAGCCGGACACGTTGGATGCGACGTGGAGCCAGAGCGCCGAGCTGTCGTGGGCGAGATCGTTGTGCAGCGCCCAGCCCAAGAAGAGGCAAATGATGGGCAACGGAACGAGGGCAAGGTTCTGCCACCAGACGCCGATCACGAGGAACGGCACAAGCACGAGGAGCGCGACGACGGGGATGATCATGAGTACGAGGCGGTAGCGCGGGTCCCGCAGCCAGTACGTCATGCTGCGTGCGGCGATCGCGCCAACTTCCGTTCCGGCAAACACGTCAAACCAGCCGAGACCCCGGCCGCCGGAGGCCAAGGAAAGATCCCTCGGAACGCGGAGACGAATGACCCAGGAGACCGTGGCCCGCCAGGCAATCGCGAGCAGCGCAACGACGATGACGGCGAGGAGCAGCTTTGCCCATGCTGCAGTTTGAT
>NZ_JBACFR010000094.1:0-2613 GCF_056262345.1 Homoserinimonas sp. | reverse complement strand
ACGGTGCTCGGCGCAGCGGGCAAGGCCTGAGCCGAAGTAGACTGTCACGATTGAGCGCATGCCTATTCGTGCGCTCGGATTCGTAGAGAAAGGCATCACTGTGGGCAGAACGCTGGCAGAAAAAGTCTGGGACGACCACGTCGTCACCAAGGGTGAAGACGGCACCCCTGATCTTCTCTACATCGACCTTCACCTTGTGCACGAGGTGACAAGCCCGCAGGCCTTTGACGGCCTTCGCGTGGCCGGTCGTCCGGTTCGCCGCCCCGATCTCACGATCGCGACAGAAGACCACAACACCCCGACTCTCAACATCGATCGCCAGATCGAAGACCTGACGAGTCGCACCCAGATTCAGACTCTGCGCAACAACTGCGCCGAATTCGGCGTGCGCCTGCACCCGCTCGGCGACATCGAGCAGGGCATTGTGCACGTCGTTGGCCCTCAGCTCGGCCTCACGATGCCCGGCATCACGGTCGTCTGCGGCGACAGCCACACTTCGACCCACGGCGCATTCGGCGCGATGGCATTCGGCATCGGCACGAGCGAGGTCGAGCATGTTCTCGCGACCCAGACCCTGCCGCTCAAGCCGTTCAAGACCATGGCCATCACGGTCGAAGGAGAGCTGCGCCCCGGCGTGACGGCCAAGGACATCATCCTTGCTGTTATCGCCAAGATCGGCACCGGCGGAGGCCAGGGCTACGTGCTCGAATACCGCGGCAGCGCCATCCGTGCACTCTCCATGGAGGGCCGCATGACGATCTGCAACATGTCGATCGAGGCGGGTGCCCGCGCCGGCATGGTCGCCCCCGACCAGATCACCTATGACTACCTGGAGGGCCGCCCGCACGCGCCCTCCGGCGAAGATTGGGATGCCGCAGTCGAGTACTGGAACACGCTGGCCACCGATGACGACGCCGTCTTCGATGCCGAGGTGTTTCTCGACGCCAACGAGCTTGAGCCCTTCGTGACCTGGGGAACCAACCCCGGCCAGGGAGTCTCGCTGAGCGACTCTGTGCCCGTTCCCTCGGAGATCGACGACCCCAACGAGCGCGCGGCGGCCGAGCGAGCACTTGAGTACATGGATCTCGAGGCAGGCACGCCCATGAAGCAGATCGCCGTTGACGCGGTCTTCATGGGTTCGTGCACCAACAGCCGCATCGAAGACCTCCGCGCATTCGCGTCGGTGATCGAGGGCAAGACCAAGGCAGACGGTGTTCGCGTCATGGTCGTGCCGGGCAGCGCCCGAGTGCGCCTGCAGGCCGAGGCAGAGGGCCTCGACAAGATCATTACGGACTTCGGCGCCGAGTGGCGCTTTGCCGGATGCTCGATGTGTCTTGGCATGAATCCAGACCAGCTGGCCCCCGGCGAGCGGTGTGCATCCACCTCCAACCGCAACTTCGAAGGGCGCCAGGGCAAGGGTGGCCGCACCCACCTCGTGTCGCCCCTCGTGGCCGCAGCGACCGCCATTCGCGGAACCCTCTCAAGCCCCTGGGATCTGGAGGGTGATAATGAGGCCCCTGCGCAGCAGGCCGCAGACACGCCGATCTATGATGCCGTAGCCCGACAGTTTCCAACCACAGTGAGCGAGGTATCGGCCTGATGGATAAAGTCACGACGATTACCGGTGTTGCTGCGCCCCTCAAGCGTTCCAACGTCGACACCGACCAGATCATCCCGGCGGTGTTCCTCAAGCGAGTCACCAAGACGGGCTTCGACGACGCCCTTTTCTTTGGATGGCGCCAGGATGACGAGTTCGTCTTGAACCGTCCCGAATTCCAGGGTGCCAAGGTGCTCATTGCCGGTCCCGACTTCGGAACCGGCTCCAGCCGCGAGCACGCCGTGTGGGCGCTGCGCGACTTTGGTTTCGCCGCTGTTCTGAGCTCGCGATTCGGCGACATCTTTAGGGGAAACTCGGGCAAACAGGGTTTGCTTACCGGCGAGGTCAGCGAGGACGACATCGAAGCCCTGTGGGCAGCCATCGATGCCAATCCCGGTATCGAGGCGACCGTCGACCTCGAGACGCGAACGGTTTCTGTGGGAGAACTCACAGTGCCATTCGCCATCGACGACTACACTCGCTGGCGTCTGATGGAGGGGCTCGATGACATCGCGCTCACCCTTCGCGACGAGGGAGCCATTACCGATTTTGAGAGCCGCCGCGCCAGTTGGCGCCCGACGACACTCCCGGCACGATCGACGGAGGGTATCTGAGTGAACGCACTCACCAAGGATTCACAGAAGGCAGCGGCCAGGGTGGGACTCACCTCTGACGAGATTGTCATCACCGGCGGAAAACCGCTGAAGGGAACCATCCAGGTGCGCGGGGCCAAAAACCTCGTGACGAAGGCGATGGTTGCGGCGCTTCTGGGGGAGACCCCTAGCGAGCTGCGCGGAGTCCCCGACATCAGCGATGTTCAGGTTGTTCGCGGACTTCTTGAGGTCTACGGCGTCCGCGTCACCAGCCCGTCCACGGGGGAGTTGCACTTCGACACCGCCAACGTTGAAAAGGCGCACTTCGCCGAGATCGATGCGCATGCTGGCGCCAGCCGCATCCCGATTCTCTTCTGTGGCCCTCTGCTTCACCGCCTCGGCGAAGCCCGCATTCCCGACCTC